>JBDTIO010000019.1:0-8426 GCA_039936375.1 Caldimonas sp.
CGCCGACCATGCCGTAGCTCGGAAAGCTCCCTTCGCAGCTCACCACCGCGTTGTCGAAGAGATCGCAATTGGCGTTGTAGTCGAGCACCGACGATTGCAGGATGACGCCGTCGAGCCGCATGCCCGCAGCGACCATGAGTTCGGCGAGAACGGCGGAGCGGGTCGTGCCGTACGACTCGCCGAACAGATAGGTCGGCGCGCTCTGCCGCTGGTTGACGGCGGCGTAGCGGGCGATGAAGTCGCGCATCAGCGCCGCGTCGGCGTCGACGCTCCAGAAGCTCTGGTTCGTCGCCGGCGCGATCGCTTCGGAATAGCCGGTGCCGGCGGCGTCGACGAAGACGAGATCGGCAACGTCGATCAGGCTCTCGGCGTTGTCGACGAGCTGAAACGGCTGCGGTACGGCGGTCGACGGGTCATGCGTGACGATGCGCCGCGGCGCAAACGAGCCGAGGTGCAGCCAGACCGAGGCTGAGCCCGGGCCGCCGTTGTAGAAGTAGAAGACGGGTCGGTTACCGCCGGCGCGGTTCGGCACCGTATAGGCAACGTAGAACATCGTTGCCTCTGCCATGCCGGTCAGTGGCGCGCGTGCCGTCAGGTGGCCGGCGCCCGCGGTGTAGGCAATGGGGGCGCCGCCGACGCTGATGCTGTGCGCCGTCACCGCCGCACCTTCGTCGGCCGAAGCGAGCGACGCGTCGGCGGCGCTGGAATACGGCGTCGTGTCGTGCAGCGCGCTTGCCTGCGATCCGGGGTCGCCGCTGGAAGCGTCCCCTCCGCTGCCCCCACCGCCGCAACCCGCGAGCGAGGCCGTGAGGCAAAGTGCCCAGGCCAGCCCCCGCGTCGTCGGCCGAGCCGCCTGCGCGCCGATCAATGCGGCGGGTCGTGTACTCCTCATTTGGCCCAGGTATCGCGCAGCGTCGCGATCCGGCTCAAGACCGGCCGGCCGGGCGCGTGATCGAGCCGGTCGGTGACGAAGTAGCCGTGCCGCTCGAACTGATAGCGCTCGTCGGCCGCGGCGTTGGCGAGCGACGGCTCGACGAAACCTTGGACGACGCGCTTGCTCAGCGGGTTGAGGCTGGCCTTGAAGTCCTTGCCGCCGGCATCGGGATGCGGATCGGTGAAGAGGCGGTCGTAGAGGCGCACCTCGGCCGGCAACGCGTCGTCGCGGCCGACCCAGGTGATGGTGCCCTTGACCTTCACCGCGTCGGCGCCCGGCGTGCCGCTCCTGGTGTCGGCAACGAGGCGGGCTAGCACGGCGACGACCGCACCCGACGTGTCTTTCTCGCAGCCGGTGCATTCGACGACATAGCCGTACTTGAGGCGAACGCGATTTCCGGGGAAGAGGCGGAAGAATCCTTTTGGCGCCACCTCTGCGAAATCGTCGCGCTCGATCCAGACCTCCGGCCCGAGCGTGAAGCGACGCTGGCCGAGCTCGGGCCGATGCGGGTGAGCCGGTGCGGTACAGGCCTCGCGATGCGCCGCATCGCCGAAGGTCTCGGCCCAGTTGACGAGCTTCAGCGGCAACGGGTCGAGCACGGCCATGGCCCGCGGCGCCTTTTCGTCGAGATCGTCGCGCAGCGCGATGTCGAGGCTCGCGTAGTCGGTCCAGCCGCCTGCCTTGCTGGTGCCGGCGCGATCGCAAAGCGTGCGGATCGCCGCTGCGGTGTAGCCGCGACGGCGCAGGCCGGCGATCGTCGGCAGGCGCGGATCGTCCCAGCCGTCGACGATTTGCTCGTCGACGAGCTGCTTCAGCTTCCTCTTGCTCGTGATGACGTAGGTGACGTTGAGGCGTGCGAATTCGTACTGGTGCGGCCGCGGCTGCGCCAGCAGGCCGAGCTCGCAGAGCGTATCGAGCAGCCAGTTGTAGAACGGTCGCTGGTCCTCGAACTCGAGCGTGCAGATCGAATGGGTGATGTTCTCGAGCGCGTCTTCGATCGGATGCGCGTACGTGTACATCGGATAGATGCACCACCGGTCGCCGGTGTTGTGATGCGTCGCCCGCTTGATGCGATAAAGCGCCGGGTCGCGCAGGTTGATGTTCGGGCTCGCCATGTCGATCTTCGCGCGCAGCGTGGCGGCACCGTCGGCCAGCCGGCCGGCCTTCATGTCGCGCAGCCGCGCCAGGTTTTCGGCCGGGCTGCGGGCGCGAAATGGGCTGTTCGAGCCGGCGGTCGCGAAGTCGCCGCGATGCGCCCGCATCTCGTCGACGCTCTGCTCGTCGACGTAGGCCTTGCCGGCTTCGACGAGCGCTTCGGCGGCGCGATACATGAAGTCAAAATAGTCGCTGGCGAAGTAGAGGTGGCTGGTCGTCGCCTCGTTGGGGCACCCCGGTTCGGGCGCCTGCCAGTCGAAGCCCAGCCAATGCACCGCGTCGATGATGGCATCGACGTATTCCTGTTCCTCCTTGTCCGGATTGGTGTCGTCGAAACGCAGGTGGCAGATACCGCCGAAGTCCTTGGCGAGGCCGAAGTTCAGGCAGATGCTCTTGGCGTGGCCGATGTGCAGGTAGCCGTTCGGCTCCGGTGGAAAGCGGGTGCGGATGCGCGCGGGGTCCAGCGGCCCTGCGGCGTGGTGTGCGGCGTCGCCCGGAGTTCCGGCGAAGTGCCGCGTCGCGTAGCGGCCCTCTGCCAGATCGCGCTCGATGATGTGGCGCAGGAAATTGCTGGCGGGGGCGGCGTCGCTGTCGGAGCTCATGGGCGGAGGCCGCGCATCGAGCGGCGCGGTCATTCTAGGTGGCTGTCGTCGGCACACCCCGTCGCGCGCGTTTACCTTTCGACATGCGGCGGGGGTCAACATCGCTTCCGCCGGGTCGTTGAAGAGACAGGCACGCTGCATGGCGTGCGTCTCAGGAGCGTCGACATGAAACGCACTCTTGTTCTTGCACTGGCTGCCGCGGCAACGCTGTTCGGCGCCACCGCCGCGCAAGCGGCGCGGGTCGACGGGTCGGTTGGCATCAACGTGCCACCGGTCGGCGCCGTGGTCGGGCCGGCGTATGCCGGCTATTCCGCGTACGCGTCGCCGGTGGTCTATGCGCCGCGGCCTCGCTACGTCGAGCCCGCGCCGGTGTATCTGCCGCGGCCGATCTTCTACGCGCCGCGTCCACGCATCTGGCTGCCGCCTCTGCCGCCACTGCCCTTGTTCGGCCACGACCGCTGGCATCACGACGGTCACGACCACGGGGATCACGACGGCCGCGTCGGCTGGCGTCGCTAGGGTCCGCGCCAACCGGCTTCGGCGCCGGCCAGCGACAGGGCGCGTTCAGCGCCTTTGTCGCAGCCGATCCATCTCGCTCTGCAGCATGCGACTGCGCAGCCCGTCGCCTTGCAGCGAGACGAAGGTGACGATGCCGTGGATGGCCAGACCGAGGCCCCAGCCCAGCAACGGAAAGATCGCCCAGCGCTCGCCACCGGTATAGCTGTTGATCGCGAAGAGGCCGAGATTGACGAGCACGAAGACGAGGGCGTGGATGTAGAAGCCCATCTTCATGCCGACGCGGCGGCGGGCACGGCGTTCGAGCAGGCGCTCGTCGTCGGAGGCGGAAAGCGTGCGGTCCATGGTGTTTCCTTTTATCGGCCTACATGGCCTTGAAGAGGTAGGAGTAGAGGCGGCTGACGACGAGCTTGTCGGGCCGGCCCTGCAGTTTCAGCGTGACGCGGCCGGCCTCGTCGCGCTCGGCCGAGGCGATGCTCTCGGCACGAACGACCGTGCCGCGATGGATCTGCCAGAAGCGGCTTGTGTCCAGGCGCGGCAGCAGATCGCGCAGGGACGTGCGGATCAGGTGCTCGCGCGTCGCCGTGATGACGCGGACGTACTTGTCGGCGGCCTCGAAGAAGAGCACGTCGTCGATCGGCACCATCTGAATCGAATTGCCGATGCCGACCTGGACGACGCGAAGCGGCTCGACATTCGAGACGGCATCGCTGCCGGCACCGCCCGAGCCAAGCAGGCCGCGCAGCCGCTCGACCATCTCGCCGAGCTCGTTCGCGGGTGCCTGCCCCGCTCGCGCCGACAGGGCCGACTGCAGCCGCGCCACGGTCGCGCGTAGCCGGGCCGGCTGCACTGGCTTGAGCACATAGTCGACGGCGGCACGCTCGAAGGCCTGGAGGGCGTACTGGTCGTACGCTGTCACGAAGACCAGCAGCGGAAAGACCGCGCCGTCGGGCCAGTCTTCGGCCAGCGCCTCCGCCGCTTCGAGCCCGCTCATTCCCGGCATCCGGATATCGAGAAACACGACATCGGGGCGCTGCGCCAGCGCATCCTCGACAGCGGCCAGGCCGTTGCCGACGATGGCGACGACCTCGAGCTCGGGCCACAGCGCCAGCAGCTCGCCGCGCAGGCTCCCAGCCAGCAGCGGCTCGTCTTCGGCGATGAGCGCGCGTGCCTTCATGAGAGCTTCACCGGCGCGCCGGTGTCGATCGTTTGCAGGGGCAAGCGGATCGTCGCCAGCGTTCCGCCCGCTTCGGCGGGCGCGAGATCGAACGTAGCGCGATCGCCATACAACGTTGCCAGGCGCTCGCGCACGTGGGCTAGCCCGTAGCGACCCTCGCCGGTCACGCCGGCGTCGAGGCCGATGCCGCTGTCGCGAACCCGCAGCACCAGTGAATCGCCGTCGCGCGCGGCACTGACGTCGATGCGGCCGCCGGCCACGTGCGGTTCCAGCCCGTGCTTGATGCCGTTCTCGACGAGCGGCTGCAGCAGCAGCGGCGGCACGAGGGCGCTGGCGAGCGCCGCTGGCAGATCGAAGCGCGTCTCGAGACGCGGCCCCATCCTGATCTGCATCAGCGCCAGGTAGTCGCGCAGGCGCTCGAATTCGGCTTGGACCGGATGCAGTCGGGCCCGCGAGCCGTCGAGCGAAGAGCGCAGGAAGGCGATCAGCTGGTCGAGCATCGCCTGGGCTCGCGGTGGATCGAGGCCGATCAGGACGCGCAGGTTGGCCAGCGTATTGAAAAGCATGTGCGGCTCGAGCTGCGACTCGAGCAGCTTCAGCTGCTGTTCGGTGGCCTGCCGCTGTGCCGTTTCGACCTCGACCTTCTGCGTCGCGATGATGTCGCGCGAGATCAGGAAGTAGGTGATCGTGATCGCGGGCACGAACGCCAGCACGAGCACCGCCTTCATCTCCCGCAGGTTGGCGTTGAACGGGCCTGCCTTGTGCAGGCCGGTGATGGCGTTGGCGATCTCGTTGCCAGCGGCGTAGCCGAGGGTGGCGCCGACCACGACGACCGTCGCCATCCAGGCGAAACCGCGCCAGCCGGCCCGGGCGCAATCGGCGCCGAACGACGGCATCGAGAACCTCGAGGCGACGATGTCGCCGCCGACGTCGATGAAGAGCCAGCACGACAGGCCGATGCAGAGCGAATAGACGATCGACAATTTCAGATCGTCGTTGAACATGGCCGTCAGGCAAAGGGCGATGGCGATGCAGCAGAACACGACCTTGACGCCGCGCAGGCCCAGTCTCTTCCAGGTCTGCGGCGATTCGAAGGATTCGCGATTTGCGGCGTCGACGTTCATCGCGGCGATTCTCGTTGAGTGCGGCGACGGGATACGACGGCGGGACCGGCCTCAGGCGCGCGCCAGCCGCCGAACTTGCCAGAGCCGCAGGCCGCGCGCCGCGAACAGCCCGCTGAAGAGACCGTAGGCCAGGCTGCAGGCGACGACGAAGCCGGTTTGCACCGCCAGCTGCGGATGGATCGTGAGGCTGACGCCGGCCGCGTACTTGACCAGAAAGAGCGAGACGATGAGAGCCAGCGGCAGCCAGCTTCCGGCGACCTGCAGCGAGTCGCCCGCCGCCTGCCACGTCGCCCGCATGTTCGGCATCAGGCGCGGCCCGGTCGCGATCGACGCGGCGACGCCGAGCGCCCAGGTGGCGACGGCGATCGCGTTCGCGCCGAAGGCGCTGACGACCCCGACGAGCGAGAGGATCACGAAGACCCCCGGCAGCAGCGTCGCGCGCAGGCTACCGATGGTGCGGCTTCTGGCCTGCGTGACACCGAGCCAGAGGAGCCCGGCAAAGAGAGCCCAGATTCGAAGCGGCGTGCCCTGGAGGATCTGCAACAACATGATGATTCCCGTGCGCTGCGCCACGAGGCGCGATGGGCAGGACTCTGCCGGCGAGTGCCGCCCGTGGCCACGTCGGCGCGACGAAGTGCCGCAAACGAGCGCGAAACAACTTGTTGCCGGCGCGAAGTGAAGGGGTATGGCGAGCCGGCAGGCGTGGCTGCACGGCTATATTGGCCGCGGCGTCGGATTTCAAGGACAGGAGTCGCAATGCGGGGATGGATATCTGGGACGACACGGCCCGCCGGCGTGGCCCTTTGCGTGCTCGTGCTCGGCGCCTGCGGCTCGTCGCCGCCGCAACGCGCGCCCGTCGTCACTGCGTCGGCGGTCACGGCGCAGCGGCCGGCGCCGGCGAATGCCGTCATGCCGGCAACTCCAGTCCCGGCCCCCCAGCCCGTCGCGCCGCGGCCGGTCCTGCCGCCGACGCCGCCGGTGTCGGCCGGGCCGCCCGTATCGGCCGCGATCACCGCACGCTTTCCGGAGCCGGCTGTCAGCTTCGATACGCCGGCCTTCGAGCCGGGCCGCACCGCCTACACCACCAACGACGAAGTGCGTGCGATCCTGCGCGGGCTCGAGCGGGGTGGCGTCGATTCGCTGAAGGGCAGCGCCGTGGCGGTCCTGCCGCTCGGCGAATCGCAGGCCGGCGCGCCGATCGATGCGCTCGCCTTCACCCGTGCCCCACCGATCGCGCCACCGCCTCCGACTCCCGCCGCTTCCGATGCGCCCTCTGGTATTGCTGCTCCGATGGCGCCGCTGCATCGACCCGCCGTCGTCATCATCGCCGGCCAGCACGGCGACGAGCCGGCCGGTACCGAAGCACTGCTCGTCATCGCCCAGGAACTGGCCGCCGGCCGGCTCGACGCCGTACTCGACCAGGTCGACGTCTACCTCCTGCCACGCGTTAACCCGGACGGTGCGGCGCTCGGTCAGCGCGGTGCCGCCGACGGCAGCGACGTCAATCGCGACCACGTCTTGCTGCGCACTCCCGAAGCGCAGGCGGTGGCACAACTCGTTCGCAACGTCGCGCCGGTCGTCGTCCTCGACCTGCATGAATATCCGGTCGATGCCGACTTCGCCGCCCGGTTCGGCGGCGTGCAGCGCTTCGATGCCTTGCTGCAGGCGGCCACGGTCGCCAACATGCGACCGTTCGTGGCCCGGGCCGCCGAAGAATGGTTCCGTGTGCCGCTCGTGGCCAACCTCGGCACGGCCGGCTTCAGCACCGAGTGGTACTACACGCTGGCCGCCGATCCGGCCGACCGAAAGGTCTCGATGGGCGGCGTCGAACCGGGCATCGGCCGCAACGCCGAAGGCCTGCGCAACGCGGTGAGCATGCTCGTCGAGACGCGTGGCCGCGGCATCGGCCGCACCGACTTCAAGCGCCGCGTCGATGTCGATGTCGTCGCCGTGCGCAGCGTCCTCGGCAACGCCGCCGCCCATGCAGCCGACCTCGTCAAGCTGCGCCAGTTCGTCGATCGCGACGTCGCCGCGCAGGCCTGTCAGGGAGAAGCCGTGATCGAGGCGGCGCCGACGCCGAGCGAGAAGTCGCTGGCGATGCTGGACGCCGCGACCGGCGCGATCGAGCACGTCACCGTGACGTGGGATTCGTCGCTCGAGCTGCGCGTGTTGAAGAGCCGGCCGCGACCTTGCGGCTACTGGCTCGCGGCGAGCGAGAGCGACGCGGTGCGGCGCCTTCGCCTGCTTGGTGTCGAGGTTCAGCAGATCGACGAGGGCGGCGAGGTGCGCGGCGAAACTTATCGCGAGACCAGCCGCACCCCGGTCGATGCGAATGGCGACGGTTCGATGCGGCTGGGCGTGCAGATGGCGCCGGTGCTGCTCGACGTGGCGCCTGGCAGCTACTACGTGTCGCTCGAGCAGGCGTTCGCCAATCTGGCCATCGCCGCGCTCGAGCCCGAGTCGCCCGCCGGCTATGCGGCCCACGGCGTGATCGGCAGCGTCGCCGCCGAGGCGCGGGTGCTCGACCGGCCGCGCATGCACATGGTGGCGTTGCCCTGAGGCGCCACGGCCCGAGCCTCCGGCCGAGATGCATCGTCGCCACGCTTCGCTGTAAGAAAGCTGGCGCCGATGCTGACGAATCGGCAGCCCCGGCAAATACGAATCCACGCGCCGGCGATTGCGTATAGCGCATCATCGAGTCGCAGCAGCGAGCCGGATCATGATTTCGGAAAATACAGCCATGGATATCGAAGCAAGCACGGCGTTGCCGGAGGCCGCCGTCATGCCCGTCCCGCCGGCGCGCCGCTTCTATCGGCATCGCCTGCCGGTGCGCGTCATGCACTGGATCAACGTCTTCTGCCTGACGATCCTGCTGATGAGCGGGCTCAACATCTTCAACGCCCACCCGGCGCTCTACT
>JBDTIO010000020.1:0-3457 GCA_039936375.1 Caldimonas sp.
CGGAGCCGGAGGGATTCGAACCCTCGATGCAGGTTTTGCCCACATACTCCCTTAGCAGGGGAGCACCTTCGGCCACTCGGTCACAGCTCCGTGGGGCCGGATTCTAGCGGCTCGAACCGCGCGGCGAGGCGCTTTAGCCTGCAGAACCTGCCGTCACCGGCGCCTGATCCAGATCGAAGGCCTTGTGCAGGGCGCGCACCGCGAGCTCCATGTATTTCTCGTCGATGACGACGCTGGTCTTGATCTCGCTCGTCGTGATCATCTGGATGTTGATGCCCTCGTCGCTCAGCACGCTAAACATGCGGCTCGCGACGCCGACGTGAGAGCGCATGCCGATGCCGACGATGGAGACCTTGCAGATGCGGTCGTCGCCCAGCAGGCCCGCCGCCCCGGTCTTCGGGATCACCGAGCTCTTCATCAGGTCGAGCGTTCGCGCGTAGTCGTTGCGTGGCACCGTGAACGAGAAGTCGGTGCGGCCATCGTGCGAGACGTTCTGGATGATCACGTCGACGTCGATGTTGGCGGCGGCTACGGGGCCGAGAATCAGATGAGCGATGCCCGGCTTGTCGGTCACGCCCATGAGGCTGATCTTCGCCTCGTCGCGGCTGAATGCGATGCCCGATACGACGGCTTGTTCCATGTTCTCGTCCTCCTCGAATGTAATGAGCGTGCCGGAGCGCGCCTCTTCGTCGATCGGAATGTCCCAGGGCGTGAAGCTCGACAGCACGCGCAGCGGCACGCGGTACTTGCCCGCGAATTCGACGGAGCGAATCTGCAGCACCTTCGAGCCGAGGCTGGCCATCTCGAGCATCTCCTCGAAGCTGATGCTCTTCAGCCGGCGGGCGTCGGCGACGATGCGTGGGTCGGTGGTGTAGACACCGTCGACGTCGGTATAGATCAGGCACTCGTGCGCCTTCAACGCCGCGGCGATGGCAACGGCCGACGTGTCGGAGCCGCCGCGCCCCAGCGTCGTGATGTGACCTTCGGGATCGACCCCCTGAAAGCCGGCGATAACCACCACCTTGCCGGCGTCGAGGTCGGCGCGGATGCGCTTGTCGTCGATGCTCTGGATGCGCGCCTTGGTGTAGGCCATGTCGGTCGCGATCGGCACCTGCCAGCCGGCGTAGCTCACCGCCGGCACGCCCTCCGCGTGCAAGGCGAGGGCCAGCAGGCCGACCGAGACCTGCTCGCCGGTGGACGCGATCATGTCGAGCTCGCGCAGCAACTCCGGTGTGCCGGGCTCGGGCAAAAGTTGTTTGGCTAGCGCCAGCAGCCGGTTCGTCTCGCCACTCATCGCCGACGGCACGACGACCAGTCGATGGCCCGCACCTACCCACTTGGCGACGCGGCGGGCGACGCTCCGAATCCGCTCCGGCGAACCCATCGAGGTGCCGCCGTACTTGTGAACGATCAATGCCATGAAAGACGCGCGCGGCGATCGGCACTCGGCGGGGCGATGGCGCGCTGAAAAAGTCGACGGCGAAGTGACGATTCTATCGGCGCGGTTCAAGCGTTCTTCGCAGGCGCCATCTCTTCAATCGAAGCGCCATGCCAAACTGACCTGCGGCTCGCTGGCCGTCGCGATGGATCGCGCGTCTAGGCCGAGCCCCGGCACGAAGACAAGCCTGCCTTCATGGTAGACGATCGGCCCGTCACGCTGCCACGCGGGAACGCTGGCCATCTGGTATTGCAGCTTCAGGCTTCGAGGCGGCCGGTTGGCGCCCGCCTGAAATCGATCGCCAGAGCAGCGGGCACGCAGCTCGAGTCGCCGCGCGGTCGTCAGCGCGAGACCGCCCGACGTGACCGGCACGACCCGGAATGCACCGTGCCATGACGAAAGCTCATGGATGCCAGGGCAACTCAGGTCGACCCGAGTGGGTAGCGCAGACGGTTGCGTCGGCAACGCCGGCGCGTAGCGCAACCTGCCACGATAACTGCGCAGTTCGCCTTCCCGCGCGGGCCAGCGCAGCGACCTGTGCTCGTCCAACTCGCCGAGCAGGCGCAGGACGAGAGTGGCCGGCGCGGCCTTCCCGAGCCGCTGCCGCAACCACGCGCGCAGCGCGTTCGCCTGGCGCGCCGGTGAGAGGGAGCGCCAGGTCGCGATGTCGAACGCATCCGCCGAAACAATGACCGACAGGTCGAGCACCGCCAGCTCGTCGAGTCCCGCCGACGCGCCCTGTGCCCATTGTGCGGCGCTCGCGAGCGAGGCCTCCGCGTCAGGGAAGGAAGCCAGCAGGTCAGGCCAGACGTTCAAGCGTAGGCGGTTGCGTGCGAAACGAACGTCGTCGTTCGAGTCGTCGTCGACAGGGCGCAATCGATGCCGTCGCACATACGCCTCGATCGCCTCGCGCGGTCGATCCAGCCACGGCCGCGCCCAGGTCACGTTTTCGCGCCGCGCGAGCTTCGGCATCGCCGCGAGCGCAGCGACGCCACCGCCGCGCAACGCCTGCAGAAGAAATGTCTCGGCCTGGTCACGCCGGTGGTGGGCGAGAAGCACCAGGTCGGCGCCACCGTCGAGGGCCATGCGCCGAAGAGCACGGTAGCGCGCCTGGCGCGCCCACGCCTCGACGCTTTCGCCGGGCTCCGGTCGCGACCGGATTGAATGCGCAACGAACTGCACCGGCAGACCGCGCCGTGTCCAGCGGCGGCAAACCTCTTCGCCGTGCCGCTGCCAATCGTCGGCGTGCGCGCTGAGACCGTGATGGACGTGCAGCGCAAGCACACGCAGGCCGAGAGGCCCGGCTGCGATCAATGTCGCATGAAGCAACGCCGTCGAATCGCGGCCGCCGCTGTACGCGACGGCCACGACGGCAGGTGCCGCCGCGCCGCTGTCAGCGCTCGGTGGTGTCGGTGAAGCGACCGTACGACTGCAGGCGGTCGTAGCGACGCTGCATCAGCTCGCGCACCGGCAGGTCGCTGACCTGGCGGAAGGCGTCGTTGAGCGCGCGTTTCAGAAACGCCGCCATCTGCTTCGGTTCGCGATGGGCGCCGCCGACCGGCTCGTTGACGATCTTGTCGACCAGGCCGAGCGCCTTCAGGCGATGCGCGGTGATGCCGAGCTGCTCGGCGGCATCGGCAGCGCGCTCCGATGTCTTCCAGAGAATCGACGCGCAGCCTTCGGGCGAGATGACCGAGTAGATCGAGTACTGCAACATCAACAGCTGGTCACCGACGCTGATCGCCAGGGCGCCACCGGAGCCGCCCTCGCCGATGATCGTGACGACGATCGGCACTTCCAGCTGAGCCATCTCGAAGATGTTGCGGCCGATCGCTTCCGACTGGCCACGCTCCTCGGCACCGATTCCCGGATAGGCGCCCGGCGTATCGACAAAGGTGAAGACCGGCATGCCGAATTTCTCGGCCAGCTTCATCAAGCGCAATGCCTTGCGGTAGCCCTCGGGCCGCGACATGCCGAAGTTGCGGGCCGCGCGCTCCTTCGTGTCGCGACCTTTCTGCT
>JBDTIO010000021.1:0-3210 GCA_039936375.1 Caldimonas sp.
GAGCGCCGCGAGGCCCTCGGTCATTGCGCGGCGATGTTCGCCTCGCGCACCAGCCGGCCCCACTTCTCGGTCTCGGTTGCGAGGTGCTGCGCGAGCTGCTGCGGCGTGCCGCCGAGCGTGGTGGCACCGATGTCGGCGAGACGCTTCTTCACCGCCGGGTCGGCAAGCACTTCGTTGGCCACGGCGTTCATGCGCGCTACCACCGTGGGCGGCGTGCCCTTGGGCGCAAGCAGCGCGAACCATGTCGACGAGAGCAGCTGCGGCTGGCCGAGCTCGGCGGTGGTCGGCACGTCGGGCAACGCCGGCGAGCGCTGCGGCGCCATCACCGCGATGGCGCGCACCCTGCCGGCCTTCACCTGCGTGGCGATGCCCGGGATGAGCTGGAACATGATCTGGATGCGGCCGCTGATGAGATCGGTGGTCGCGGTGCCCGGCGCGTTGTAGGGTACGTGGATCATCTGCGCGCCGGTCTGCCGCATGTAGAGCTCGCCGGCGAGGTGCATCGAGCTGCCGATGCCGGTGGAGCCGAAGTTGAGCTTGCCCGGGTTCGCCTTGGCGTAGCGCTCGAGTTCGACCAGGTCCTTGGCGGGGACGTCGTTGTTGACGACGAGGATGTTCGGCACGTCGGCGAGCAGCACGATCGGCACGAAGTCTTTCTGCGCGTCGAAAGCCAGGTTCTTGTAGAGCGCCTTGTTCACGGCCAGCGTGCCGGCCCAGCTGAACAGGAAGTGGTAGCCGTCGCCGGGCGCGGCCGCCGCTGCGGTGGCGCCGATGTTGCCGTTGGCGCCGGCCTTGTTGTCGATGACGAAATTCGTCTTCAGCCGCGTCTCCATCTCCAGGGCGAGGATGCGCGCGATCGTGTCGCCGGTGCCGCTGCCGCCGGGCGCGGGCACGATCAGCTGGATCGGGTGTCCAGGCTGCGGCCAGCTCTCCTGGGCGATGGCGGGGGCGGCGAAGAGGAAGGACAGCAGCAGGGCGAACGCGGCTGCGAGAAGGGAGCGTCGGGGCATGCTGAGGGTGGCGACGAAGTGGATGGATGCGCGATGTTGGCACGGACCGGGCCTCAGCCTCCCGCTGCCAGCTCCCGCTCCAGCACCTTCGGGTTCTCGCGCCAGCGCTCGACCCATTCCTGCGCCACGTCGCCCGGGTAGACGTCCTCGATGCCTTCCTTCAGCGCCTTGACGATGGCGCCGGCCAGCGCCGCGGGCGTCACCTTCGGCGGCGGCAGGTTCTGGTTCCACTCGTCGTCGATCGGCCCCGGAAAGATGTTGATGACGCGGATGCCGCTGGGCCGCATCTCGGCGCGCAGGCACTGCGCCAGCGAATAGGCCGCCGCCTTCGAGGCCGAGAAGGTGCCGTGCGGCGGGAAGTTCGAGAGCGCGTAGACCGAGAGCAGGTTGACCCAGGCGGCGGCATGCGTCGTGCCGTCGGCGGAGCGGCCTTTGAGGGCCGGGCCGAATTCCTGCGCCAGGCGCAGCAGGCCGAAATAGTTGATGTCCATCTCGGCCCGGGCCGCATCGGTGCCGTGCCGAGAAGCGATGCCGAAGGCGCGGTGTACCTCGGCGTTGTTGACGACGATGTCGACCTTGCCGCCGATCTCGCCGGCCAGCTCGGTCACCGACCGTCCGTTGCTCAGGTCGAGCGGCACCAGCGTGACCTGCTTCAAGGAAGTGATGTCGTCGAGACCGGGCAGCTTCTTCCACGGCTCGGCGTGGCCGACCCAGACGATCTCGGCGCCGGCCTTCACCAGTGCCTTGACGAGGGCCTGCCCGACCTCGGTCTTGCCGTCGGTGACGAGGATCTTGCGGAACTTGGGGTCGCTGGTCATCTCGCGCAGCATCTTGTCGTCGGCCATGTGTTCGCTCTCCTCGGGCGGAAATCCGATCAGCACCGCGGCGCCGGCGCGGTCGAGCCGCGCGCCGACGTGCACGCGCACGTTGAGTTGTTGCGCCGCGCGGCCGGCGCCGAAGGGCGGCGGCGAAGCGACGTCGCCATGCAGGTGCACGATCACCGTCGGCCCCACATCGAGACGCACGAGGCCGAGCCGCCACGGCAGCCGCTCGCGGTAGAACGGGTCGTTGCTGTGATGGAGCACGGTCTCGCTGAGCAGCTCGCCGGCGCCCGTCTGCGGCGTCCATTTCAGCTGCGGCGAAAGGCAGCGGTGGCAGGCATCGCGCGGCGGGTATTGCACGGCTTTGCAGCGCTGGCACACCTGCAGCTCGAAGCGGCCTTCGGCGGCGGCCGCCGTCATGCCGAGCGCGGTGCGGCCGCGCGCCCACGGCGGCAGGTTCATCTGCCGCGTGCGCAGCACCGGGTTCTTCTTGCGCGGCTTCATCAGCGGCATCGTCATGGCGCTGCTCCCGCGGTTTCGGGCATCGTCATGACGGCGCCTTTTCGAGGATCACGGCGCCGGTGCACAGGCACCGGTCGTAGGTGACCATGCCGAAGCCGGAAACGAGGCCGAGCCGCGCATCTTTCACCGCGCGCTCGCCGGCCTCGCCGGTGAGCTGGCGGATTGCTTCGGTCATGCCGAGAAAGCCGCCGGCGCAACCGGCCTGGCCGGCCGAGAGTTGGCCGCCGCTGGTGTTATTCGGGAAGTCGCCCTCGTGGCTGAGCGTCTTCGCGCGCACGAAGGCCGGGCCTTCGCCCTTTTCGCAAAAGCCGAGGTCCTCGAACTGCAGCATCACGACCACAGGGTAGTCGTCGTAGGTCTGCACGAAGTCGATCGCTTCAGGCCGCGCACCGGCCTGAGCGTAGAGATCGTCGCGGTCGACGAGCCAGCCGCCGCGCAGCGGCACCGGGTCGGCGGCAAAGGCGTTGTGCCGCTCGATCGCGCCGCGCAGCAACACGTGGGCGAGGCCGAGGTCGCGAGCGCGCTCTTCGCTCATCACCAGGAAGGCCTCGGCGCCGGCGCAGGGCATCACGCAGTCGAACAGGTGGATCGGCTCGGCGATCGGCCGCGCGCTCATGTACTGCTCGAGCGTGAGCGGCACCTTGAAGAGCGCGTTGGGGTTCTTCAGCGCATTGGCGCGCTGGGCCACAGCGATGCGGCCGAAGTCTTCACGCGTCGCGCCGTAGGTGTTCATGTAGCTCGCGGTGATGAACGCGAAGATCGAGTTCGGGCCGCCCGAGCCGTACGGATAGCTCGCATCGCGCGCGAAATGGCTGAAGCCGCCGAGCATCTGCCGGAACGACTCGACGTGGTTGGCG
>JBDTIO010000022.1:0-13850 GCA_039936375.1 Caldimonas sp.
ATCTCCTAGGTTGAACAAGAGGTCCCGATCACCAAAACCCGCGCTGGAGCCGATCAGGTACAACCCCCTTTGCGGAAGTTGTGTGTATTGCACCAGAGGGGCTCCGCGCTGCAAAGCCTTGCAGAGCTAAAAAAGGGCTTATGTTGTCTTGGCACAACGAGGATTTCGCGCGATATATCGCTGTCGTCCGGGTATTCTCGCGGTCCCATGAACTCGACCCGGCGTTCCTCGGCCGACACGGCCTTGGCCGTCGTCGATCAGGCGCTTCGCGCGCTGACCAGCACGCCGCAGGCTGCACGGCCGCAACCGACGCCAACGCGTGCCGACGACATCGCCGACGACGCCGCGCGACGCGTTTCGGGCGCCCTGATGCGCGTCAATCATGTCGGCGAAGTTTGCGCCCAGGGGCTCTACAGCGCGCAAGCTCTGACGACACCGAGCGCGTCGCTGCGGCGCCAGTTTGAAGCGGCGGCGGCCGAGGAAACCGATCACCTCGCCTGGACCGCCCGACGGCTGAGCGAGCTCGGCGCCAGGCCCAGCTTGCTCAATCCAGTCTGGTACCTCGGCGCCTTCGGCATCGGCCTGATCGCCGGCCGGGCCGGAAACGCGGCCAGCCTCGGATTCGTCGTCGAGACGGAGCGTCAGGTGGAGCGCCATCTCGACGGCCACCTGGATCGCCTGCCCGCCGGCGATTTCACCTCACGGGCTATTGTTCGGCAAATGAAGGACGACGAGGCCAGGCACGCGCTCGCCGCCGAAAACGCCGGTGCTGCACGCCTGCCATGGCCGATTCGCGCCGCCATGCGCATGGCTGCGAAAGTGATGACGACGACAGCTCACTACGTTTGAGCCGACACCGGTCCGGTCGAGCCCTCGGCCAAGGCAACGATCTCGAAGCTGGTGGTGATCTCAGCCGTCTTGCCCAGCATGATCGTCGCGGAGCAATATTTGTCGTGTGACAGGGCAATTGCGCGCTCGACAACGGCGGCAACAAGGCCGACGCCGCTGACGATGAAATGGAAGTCGATGCGGGTGAAGACCTTCGGGTCGCTCGGCGCTCGTTCGGAAGTCACCTTGACGCGGCAGCCGCGAACGTCGTGGCGGCCGCGGCGCAGGATCGTGACGACGTCGTAGGCGGTGCAGGCGCCGGTGCCGGCGAGCACGGTCTCCATCGGCCGCGGCGCCAGGTTGCGACCGCCGCCATCGGCCGCTCCATCCATCGTCAACAGATGGCCGCTTCCGGTCTCGGCCGAAAACGCCATCCCGCTTGCAACCAGCCAGTCGATCGTGCACTCCATGTCAGCCCCTTTTGGTCGATATTGCACTGCAGCAAAAAACGCCCTACACTCGATTTCAGTCGGTCGGACGCGCGCATTTTTCGAGGCGAGCCTCCGGGGGCCGAAGTCGATTGTCTCCTCCGCCTCCTTCATTGGTGGATTCAGCCCAGGGCAGCGATGCCTTGGGCTTTTTTCCGACTGCGCAGAGCCGCATCGGCGTCAACGCGTCGCCGCTTATGTTGCAGCGCCGCAATCGCCAGCCGATGGCAGGCTCAAGGCATGGCGACAGCACCCAAGAAATCCACCCAACGCCGCCCGCCCCCGCGGTTGCGTCCGCCGGCACTGTCCGGCTATCTGCAGAAGATCTTGACGGCACGCGTCTACGACGTCGCGATCGAGTCGGCGCTCGACGAGGCGCCGCGGCTGTCGGCACGTCTCGGCAATCGCGTCCTTCTCAAACGCGAAGACACGCAGCCCGTCTTCAGTTTCAAGCTGCGCGGCGCCTACAACAAGATGGCGCACCTGCCCGCCGCAGCGTTGCGGCGCGGCGTGATCTGTGCGTCGGCGGGCAATCATGCCCAGGGCGTCGCCCTCGCTGCGCGGCGGCTGGGTTGCAAGGCACTCGTCGTCATGCCGACGACGACACCTTCGCTGAAGCTCGAAGCCGTTCGTGCCCTGGGTGGCGAAGTCGTGTTGTACGGCGACAGCTACTCCGACGCTCACGCTCACGCACTCGAGCTCGAAGCCAGGAAAAGACTCACTTTCGTTCACCCTTTCGACGATCCCGACGTGATTGCCGGCCAAGGCACGATCGCGATGGAAGTGCTGCGCCAGCAACCCGGGCCGATCGATGCGTTCTTCGTCGCCGTCGGCGGCGGCGGTCTCATCAGCGGAGTGGCCGCCTATGTCAAGGCGATTCGCCCCGAGGTGCGAATCATCGGCGTGCAGATGAACGATTCGGACGCGATGCTGCGCTCGATCAGGGCGGGCCGCCGCGTGCGGCTCGACGACGTCGGTCTGTTCTCCGACGGCACCGCGGTCCGGCTCGTTGGTGCTGAAACCTTTCGCCTGGCACGGCGTTTGGTCGATGACTGGATCGTCGTCGACACCGACGCTGTGTGCGCGGCGATCAAGGATGTCTTCGAGGACACGCGCGGCATTCTCGAACCGGCCGGCGCCCTCGGCGTCGCCGCGATCAAGCAGTATGTGCACCGGCATCGCACGCAGGGCGAGACCTACGTCGCCATCACTTGCGGCGCGAACATGAATTTCGATCGTCTGCGCTTCGTCGCGGAGCGAGCCGAGGTGGGTGAGGAGCGCGAGGCACTGTTCGCCGTGACGATTCCCGAGGAGCGTGGCAGCTTTCGACGCTTTTGCGAACTGCTCGGCCCGCGCGCGGTCACCGAGTTCAACTACCGCATCTCCGATGCCGATGTGGCGCATGTGTTCGTCGGCGTGGCGACGATCGATCGCGCCGAATCGACGCGGCTGGTTCGCCACTTCGCCCGCCACGGCTTTCCGGCGCTCGACCTCACCAGCGACGAATTGGCCAAGGAGCACGTCAGGCGCATGGTCGGCGGCCGCACCGGCCTTGCAAACGATGAGCGTCTCTATCGCTTCATCTTCCCCGAGCGCCCGGGCGCCTTGATGCGATTCCTGTCAAGCATGCCGGTCGGCTGGAACATCAGCCTCTTCCACTATCGAAATCAAGGGGCTGACTACGGCCGCATCCTCGTCGGCATGCAGGTGCCGCCAGCCGACGAAAAGGCTTTCGGCGAATTTCTCGAATCGCTCGACTACCCGTACGCCGACGAGACCGACAACCCCGCGTATCGCTTGTTCCTTCAGTAAGCCTCGGTGTCCGGCAGACCCAAAAGTGAGCTGCGGTGGTGCTTATTGGGAGCTGGGGCTATCGGCTGAAGGCAGGTTCGGATTCGCCGAAAACGCCGGTTGCACCGGCACTGGCTGGCCCTGCAGTGGTATCAGCGGGGCCGCAACCATCGACGGAGGCGGCCCGGAGGTCACCGGCCCGGGCACCAGCAGCGGAACCGGTCGCACTACCGGGGCGGCTCCCAGCCCGGATCCTGGCAGCGACAGCACGCCGGTAGCGGGGGCCGGCAGCGCCGGCAACTCGAGCAGCATGGTTCTGGCGCCCTGCGCCGGGCCGAGCGACGCGGTGCGCAATCCCACTGACTGCAGCACGAGCCCGCCGTCGAGCCGCGAGCCGATCGCAAAAGCCTTCGCCGGCTTGCCGTCGACGGCAATCAGCGCGATACCGTAGCTTGGGGATTCGTGGGCCGCGGTTGACTTCGGTGCCATCACGCCGAACAGGCGAAAGCGTGATGCGGCCTCCGGCCGGGCTGCTGCAGCGGCCAAGGTGGATGCGCCGAACAGGCGCGCCAGATCGTTCCGTGCCGGCGCCGATCGATCGACCGGAACGGCATACGCCGGAGCTTGCGGTGCCCGCACCCCGAAACGCAGCGCCCAGAAAACGACCGTCATCGCAACGAGCGACCAGATCACGAATGACGCAAGGCGCGCGAACATGCGGCGATTATGATGGAACGACCTTGCCGCCCTGGCATCCGAACGGTAGAACCGCACGATGCGATTGACGATGAAAAGCCTACACCGCGGACGCGGCTTCACGCTGATCGAGCTGATGGTCGTGCTCGTCATCATCGGCGTGCTCGCCGCACTCATCGTCCCCAACATGCTCGACCGCGCCGAAGATGCGCGCGTCACGGCGGCGCGCACCGACGTCAACAACCTGATGCAGGCGCTCAAGCTCTACAAGCTCGACAACCTCCGCTACCCGAGCAGCGAGCAGGGCCTGCAGGCGCTCGTCGTCAAGCCGACGGTCGGCACGATCCCCCCCAACTGGCGGCCCTATCTCGACAAGCTGCCGAGCGATCCGTGGGCGCACCCCTACCAGTACGAGAACCCGGGCCTGAAAGGCGAGATCGACGTCTACAGCTTCGGGGCCGACGGTGTCGTCGGCGGCGAAGGCAGGAATGCGGATATCGGTTCCTGGCAGTAAACCCAACCGGAGCGGGATGCGCTTGGCGCTTCGCTCCGAGCCCTCGCGCGGCTTCACGCTGATCGAGCTGATCGTCGTCGTCGCCATCATCGCCATCGCCAGCGCCTTGGCGAGCTTGGCTTTGCGCGACCCGGCCGCCTCCAAGCTCGAGCACGAAGCGGTGCGGCTGGCCGCGCTGCTCGAGTCGGCACGCGCCGAGGCGCGCGCCTCGGGCATCACCGCCCGCTGGGAGCCGCTGACGGAAGACCCCGGCGGCGCCGGCTTTCGCTTCGTCGGGTTGCCGACGAGCGAGCCGATGCCCACGCACTGGCTGGACCCGGGGACGGGGGCACAGGTGATCGGCGCCGCAACGGTGTTGCTCGGTCCCGAACCGCTGATCGGCGAGCAGCGGATCGTGCTGCGTCTGGGCGATCAACGGCTGACGCTGGAAACCGACGGCATCGGCCCGTTCACCGTCGCTGACAACCGCGACGCGGCGCAGTGAACCACTCGCCAGGGCGCGGCTTCACACTCATCGAGGTGCTCGTCGCGCTCGCGATCGTCGCCATCACGCTCGGAGCCGGCATCAAGGCGGCCGGCTCGTTGACGGCAAACACGGCGCGCTTCGCCGAAGTCACGGCCGCCGAATGGTGTGCCGACAACCGCCTGACCGCGCTCAAGCTGGGGCATCTCTACCCCGATGTCGGCGACAGCGATTTCAGCTGCGACGAGCTCGGCCGCACCTATCCCGGAAAGCTTGTCGTGCGGCCGACGCCGAATCCCAACTTCCGGCGCGTCGACGCTCAGGTTCTCGACGACAACGGCGTCACGATCCTGCTTCTTTCCACCATCCTCGGCCGATCGTGAAACGCGGCCGACCCGAGCACGGGTTCACGCTGGTCGAGGTGCTGGTGGCGCTCGTCATCATGGCCATCATGTCGCTGATGGCGTGGCAGGGTGTCGATGGCATCTCCCGCACTCGCGAAGCCAATCAGGTGCGGCTCGAGCAGACGATGCGGCTGCAAACCGTCATCTCGCAATGGGAGCAGGATCTCGCGGCGCTGCAGGAAAGCACCGCCGTCCCGGCGCTTACCTGCGACGGCCAGTCGGTGCGGCTGACGCGCCGCACCGACGGCGGCTTGCAGGTCGTCGCCTGGTCGTTGCGCCCCGACGCGACCCATTCCACGTGGCAGCGCTGGGCCGGCCCGGCAGTGACGACGACGACGGCACTGCAGAACAGCTGGCTGGGCACCCAGCAGTTCCAGGGCAACGAGCCCGGCCAGCTGCGCGCTCTCGGTGGCATCGATCAATGGCAGGTCTATTTCTACCAAGGGAACGGCTGGGCCAATTGCCAGTCGACCGGCAACGTCGCCGCGGTAGGCGCGGCAGCTTCGGCGCCGCCCGGCCATCAGATCCAGGCGCTACCTTCGGGTGTTCGGCTCGTGCTCGCTTTCGCGCCCGGCAGCGGCATGACCGGCAGCCTGGTTCGCGACACCTTGATCGCACCATGAACAGCCACAAAGAAAAGCGGCTCCAAAGGAGCCGGCTCCTCCCTCTCGGAGGGAGGAGAGCGAAGCGGGGCGGGAGCGATCCTGCCAGGCGCTCGCGCCGTAAGCAGCGCGGTGCCGCGCTGCTCACCGCCATGATCATCGTCGCCCTGATCGCCACGCTGGCCGCTTCGATGATCTGGCAGCAGTGGCGCGCAGTGCAGGTCGAGGCGGCCGAACGCGCGCGCACTCAATCGGCCTGGATCCTCTCCGGCGCGCTCGACTGGGCTCGCCTCATCCTGCGCGAAGACGCGCGCAACGGTGGCCCCGACTCCCTGGGCGAGCCCTGGGCGGTACCTCTCGAGGAGGCGCGCCTGTCGACCTTTCTCGCCGCCGACAAGTCGAACACCGACGATGCGCCCGACGCGTTTTTGTCCGGTGCTATCACCGACGCACAGGCTCGCTACAACCTCACCGACCTTGTCAGCGGCGGTCGGATCGACCCCGTCGAAATGGACAAATTGCAGCGCCTGTGCGAAACGATCGGCGTTTCCGCCGACGTCGCCACCAGTATCGCCGCCGGCATGCGCGATGCGTCGCCGATCACGCCGCCAGCGCCGCCCGCGAGTGGCGTCGCGGGCGCTTCGGTCCCGGCCGCGGCGCCCGCGCCCGAAGCGCCGGCGAACCCGCCGTTGCTCCCTCGCTCCGTCGCCCAACTCAGCTGGTTCGGCATCGCCCCGGACGCGCTGCTAGCGCTCGAGCCGTACGTCGTCATCCTGCCGATACCGACGCCGATCAATGTCAACACCGCCCCGCGCGAGGTCCTGGTGGCTGCTATACCGGGGCTCGATCTGGCCACCGCCGAGCGCATCGTCCAGGCACGACAGCGGGTACCGATGAAGTCGTCTCCGGGCGACGTCGAGGCGCTCGCCCCGGCCGTGCCCGCCGCCAGTTTCGCTGGTACCGCGGTCAGCTCCAGCTTCTTCGAAGTGCGCGGACGGCTGCGGCTGGCCGACGTCGTGCTGGAGCAGCGTTCGCTGGTGCAGCGGCGCGGTATCGATGTCTTCGTCATCCAGCGCGAACGCGTCGCCAGCCGCGATCTGCCCGGCGGCTGACGCCGCGCGCTCACCGAAAGCGAGAAGCAGTACTGCGAAGGCGGTACAACACAAGGCCGTAAGTCCTTGATTGCGAAGGTTTTCATTTGGCGGACACCTAGAATGAAGGTAGCCTCGCGCGCTCGCCCATGTCGACTCTCGTCATTCAGCTTCCCGAGCACCGGCGCCTGCGCGCGCGGGCAGCGGGCGAGGTTGCTTTCGACGCCGAGCGGCGTCGCGAATACGTCTACGTGACGAGCACCGACGGCATCGCTTTCGAAGCCCAGGGCGAAGCGGCAGCGGCGCTCCTGCCGCGTCGCTCGCAGGTGATCGCCGTCGTTCGCGAAGCCGACGTGTCCTGGCACCGCATCACGCTGCCCAAGGCACCGGCGGCGCGCCTTCGCGCGGCCCTGATCGGAGTGCTCGAGGAGGCACTCCTCGAAGATCCCGAATCGGTGCATCTGGCCCTCGCCCCGGTAGCCACCGCCGGTCAACCGACATGGGTGGCCGCGCTCGACCGCAACTGGCTGGAGGACGAGCTTGCGGCTTTGCAGCGCAGCGGCGTCTTTGTCGACCGGGTCGTGCCGATGACGTGGCCCGACGACCCACCGATCGGCCACTTCAGCGTCGCTCACGCCTCCGACGGCCACTCGCCGCAAGGCGTCGCCCTGACCTGGGCCCATGCCGACGGTGTCGTGACGGTGCGTCTCGAAGGCGGTTTCGCTCGCGCCCTGATCTCGGCGCCGGTCCAGGCCGCAACCCGCTGGACCGCTGCGCCCACGGCCGCCGTCACCGCCGAGCGCTGGCTCGGTGCCCCGGTCGCCGTGATGCCCGACGAGCAGCGGCTGCTGCAGGCCGGGCGCAGCCTCTGGAACCTGCGCCAATTCGATCTGGCACGTCGCACCCGTGGCGCACGGGCCATGGGCGACTGGTTGCGCCAGGCGATGAGCCCGGCCTGGCGGCCGGTGCGCATCGGTCTCGCAGTGCTCGTGGTGGCGCAGATCGCCGCGCTCGATCTTTGGGCCTGGCACCAGAAAGGCACGATCGAAGCGCGGCGCGCCGCCATCCAGGCGCTCGTCAAATCGACTTACCCGCGCGTCAGCGACGCCGACCTGCAACGCGATGCCAGCGCCGTGATGCTGCGCGAGACGCAGGCGCTGCGCACACTGGCCGGCAAGCCCGGCGACGGTGACCTCGAACCCATGCTGCAGGCCGCTGCCGGTGCGTGGCCACCGGAGCGCCCGCCAGTCCAGAACCTGCGCTTCGAAACCGGCAAGCTGACGTTGGCCGCGAACGGCTGGAGCGACACCCAGGTCGAGCAATTTCGCAGCAGCTTGCGCCCGTCCGGCTTTCAAGTCGATTCGAGCGAAGGTCGTCTCGTCGTCACCCGCGCCCGGCCGCGCAGCGCGGCATGAAGGCGAGCCGATGAACCGCACTGCCGACACGAGCATGACCTCGCCACCGGCATTGAGCAGCGCCCGTCAACAGGCCGGCCGCTTCTGGCAGGGGCGGGCGCCGCGCGAGAAGCAATTGATCGCCGTCATGACCTTGGCGGTGCTCGTCTTGCTGGTCTGGTGGCTGGCGCTCCAGCCGGCCCTGCGCACGCTGCGCGAAGCGCCGGTCGAAATCGATCGCCTCGATCAGCAGATGCAACAGATGCAGCTCGCCGCCGGCGAAATGCAGGCGCTTCGCGCCGCCTCGCCGGTGCCGGCCGAGCAGGCAATGGCGGCACTTCGCGCGGCCACGGACCGCCTGGGCGGCGGCGCCAAGCTCGTCGTGCAAGGCAACAGGGCCACCCTCACCTTTTCCGGCATTGCCGCCGAGGCGCTGCGGGCATGGCTCGGCGAGGCGCGCAGCGCCGCGCGGGCCCGGCCTGTCGAAGCACAAATGGTCAAGGCCGCCTCCGGCTACAGCGGCTCGATCGTCGTCGGTATCGGGAGCGCAACATGATCCGGCGCAAGCGCGGCCGCCAACTCTGGAGCTCGACGATGGCCGGCAGCGGCTGGAGCGAGTCGACGCTGGCCGAGCAGGCCTGGGACGTCGAGCGCGGCGCCGCCGTTCGCTGGGCGATCGCCGGCACGCTGGTCGGCGTTCTGGTCGGGCTCGTCCTCTTCGCGCCCGCCGCCTGGCTGGCGCAAGCGCTCGCTTCGGCGAGCGACCAGCGCTTCATCCTCGCCGATGCAAGAGGCACGATCTGGTCCGGAAGCGCGGTGCCGGTTCTCACCGGCGGCGCCGGCAGCCGTGACGCGAGCACGCTTCCCGGCCGGCTCGAGTGGACGCTCTCGCCGCGCCTTTACGGGGCGGAGCTGGCGGCGCGCCAAGCCTGCTGCATCAACGGAACCTTGCTGCTGCAGATCCGCCCCGGGCTCGGGCGCATCAGGACCACCTTGTTGCCGCCGGCGGCTGGCACCATCGGGCAATGGCCGAGCGCATGGTTGAGCGGCTACGGCACGCCGCTCAACACGCTGCAGCTCGGCGGAACCCTGCGGCTCGCCTCGCCGGGCTTCACCGTCGAGCGGGTCGAAGGCCGCTGGCACCTCGAAGGCCGCGTCGACCTGGAACTTCAAGGCGTCTCCTCGCGTCTGACGACGCTCGACGCGCTCGGCAGCTATCGGGTTACGCTGACCGGTGGTTCGGGCACCGACACCGCCACGCTGCTCTCGCTTACGACACAGGACGGCCCGCTCCAGCTCACAGGCAACGGAACCTGGGGCCCGGGCGGCGTGAAGTTCCGTGGCGAGGCGCGTTCGGCGGCGGTCGACGAAGCGGCCCTCTCGAACCTGCTCAACATCATCGGTCGACGCGACGGCGCGCGATCGATCATTTCAATCGGATGACCATGACCCGAACCCGTCCCCGCCGACCGCTTGCCCTCTCGCGAGCCGGCGCGGCGGCCGTGGCGACGGCGCTGCTCATCGCCTCGATGCCGCTATCGGCGGCGCAGCCGACGCCGCGTTTTCACGGCGAGCCGGTGACACTCAACTTCGTCAATGCCGACATCGAGGGCGTGACCCGCGCCATGGCCGCCATCCTGCGCCAGCAGTTCATCGTCGATCCGCGTGTCAAGGGCTCGATGACGCTCTACAGCGAAGATCCGTTGACGCCGAACGAGGCGTACCTCAATTTCCTCGCCGCCCTGCGCGGTCTCGGCTTCACGGTGGTCGAAGTCGGCGGCCTGTTCAAGGTCGTGCCCGAAGCCGACGCCAAGCTGCAGGCCGGCACGGTCTCGATCGACAGCGTCTCGCGTCGCGGCGACCAGGTCATCACGCAGATCTTTCGCCTCGAGCACGAGAACGCCAACAACCTCGTGCCAGTACTGCGCCCGCTGATCACGCCGAACAACACGATCAACGCCAACCCAAGCAACAACACGCTGGTCATCACCGACTACGCCGACAACCTGCAGCGGATCGCCAAGATCATTGCCGCGATGGACGTGCCTTCGAGCGGCGATGTCGAGGTCATCACGCTGCGTTACGCCGTCGCCTCCGACGTGGCGCCGCTGGTCCAGCGCATGACCGACACCCCCGCCACGCCAGGCGCCGCCGCAGGCGCGGCGGGGGCGACCGCGATCCTGGTCGAGCCGCGCAGCAACTCGCTGCTCGTGCGCAGCTCGAACGCGAGCAAGATGGCGAGCATTCGCTCGCTCATCGCCAAGCTCGACCTGCCACCTCCGGGCGGCGAAGGCGCGGGCAATATCTGGGTGGTACACCTCAACAATGCCGACGTCACGAAGCTGGCGACGGTGCTTCGTGCCGCGTTCAGCGCCGCTTCGGGGGGCAGCCCCGGGTCGAGCGGCGGCGGCTCGACGACATCGAGCCCGCTGAGTGCGAACCCGCCCGGCGCGGCCGGCACGGGCAACTCGTCGTCGGCGGCGGCAGCGCCGCTCACGGCGTCGGCCGGGCCGTCGACCGGCGGCTTCATCCAGGCCGACCCGGCGACCAACTCGCTCATCATCAGCGCCCCCGAGCCGCTCTATCGGCAGGTGCGGGCGATGATCGAAAAGCTCGACACGCGGCGGGCCCAGGTCTACATCGAAAGCCTGATCGTCGAGGTGACCGGCGACAACGCCGCCAACTTCGGCTTCCAGTGGCAAGGCCTGCTGACCGGCGGCAACAACAACAACGGCATCGTCGCCGGCAGCAACTTCGGCACCGCCGGCAATCTGCTCAACATCACGCAGGCGCAACTGACCGGCGGCGCTGCCGGCATCACGCTCGGCGAAGGCCTCAACGTCGGCCTGGTGCACAACTTCTTCGGCACCTACGGGCTCGCCGCGATCGCCAACATCCTGCAGAGCCAGACCAACACCAACATCGCCTCGACGCCGAACCTCGTCACCCTCGACAACGAGGAAGCGAAGATCGTCGTCGGCAGCAACGTGCCGTTCGTCACCGGCCAATACACGCAGACCGGAACGACGGGCGCCCTGTCGAGCCCGTTCCAGACGATCGAGCGCAAGGACGTCGGCATCACGCTGCGCATCCGGCCGCAGATCGGCGAGAACGGCACCATCCGCATGTCGATCTTCCAGGAGTCGTCGAGCCTGTCGGCGCTGGTGGCGCCCGGCACGTCGAACGCCGGGCCGTCGACCGACAAGCGCTCGATCGAGACCATCGTCGTCGTCGACGACGGCCAGATCCTCGTCCTCGGCGGCCTGATCGAGGACAAGTACACCGAGAACCGCTCGAAGATCCCGCTGCTCGGCGACATCCCGTATCTCGGGGCACTGTTTCGCAGCGAAAGCCGCGAGAAGACGCGAACCAACCTCATGGTCTTCCTGCGGCCGGTTGTGATGCGGGATCCCGAAACCTCGAACCGCATCTCGCTCGAGCGCTACGAGCTCATCCGTTCGTTCCAGAAGGACGTGCAGCCAGCGAAGAGCCTGGTCGTGCCGATCAACGACTCGCCGATCGTCCCGCCGTTGCAGCAGATCAACGTTCCGGCGCAGCCGCTCGCCGCGCCGCCAAGCTCGCCGGGCACCACGCCGGGGCCGTTGCAACGGCCGACAACGCCACCAGTCGAGCCGGGGACCTCGACCACCGTCGTCGTACCGGTGATCGTTCCGGCGCCCCCCGCGGCGACGGCGCCGAGCAACTGAACCGGCATGGGCGCCCGCCACCCCCTGCCATACGCCTACGCCAGGGCGCATACGCTTCTGCTCGAAGACGACGGGGCGCGCCTGGTGCTCTGGGCACCCGAGTCGGTCGGCCTGCCCGCGCTCTCGGAAGTGCTGCGCCTCTACGACATCGACGCCTTCGAACGCGAATCGGCCGACACGCTGGTCGGCCGCATCGCGGCCGCATATGCCGGCGGCGAGTCGAGCGCGGCCGTTGTCATCGGCGAAGTGGAGAGCTCGGTCGACCTCTCGCGCATGATGCAGGAGTTGCCGGCGATCGAAGACCTGCTCGAGGCCTCGAACGACGCGCCGATCATCCGCATGCTCAACGCGCTGCTGACGCAAGCCGCGAAAGACGGCGCCAGCGACATCCACATCGAGCCCTACGAGCGCTCGAGCTCGGTGCGCTTTCGCGTCGACGGCACCTTGCGCGAAGTGGTGCAGCCGAACAAGGCATTGCACGCGGCGCTCGTCTCGCGCCTGAAGATCATGGCCGAGCTCGACATCGCCGAGCGCCGGCTGCCGCAGGACGGGCGAATCTCGCTGCGCATCGGCGGCCGGCCGGTCGACGTGCGCGTCTCGACGCTGCCGTCGGCGCACGGCGAACGCGCCGTGCTGCGTCTGCTCGACAAGGCCGAATCGAAATTCACGCTCGAAGCGCTGGGCATGAGCGGCGACGTGCTGACGAGCTTCGACAAGCTCATCAAGCAGCCGCACGGCATCATCCTCGTCACCGGTCCCACGGGCTCGGGCAAAACGACGACGCTCTACGCTTCGCTCGGCCGTGTCGACACCGCGGGCACGAACATCCTCACCGTCGAAGACCCGGTGGAATACGAGCTCGCCGGCATCGGCCAGACGCAGGTCAACGCCAAGATCGACTTGACGTTCGCCAAGGCCCTGCGTGCGATCCTGCGGCAGGATCCCGACGTCATCATGATCGGCGAGATCCGCGACTACGAAACCGCGCAGATCGCGATCCAGGCCTCGCTCACCGGCCACCTCGTGCTCGCCACCGTGCACACCAACGACGCGCCGAGCACTGTGACACGGATGATCGACATGGGCGTCGAGCCATTCCTGCTGTCGTCGAGCCTGATCGGCGTGCTGGCGCAGCGGCTGGTGAGAAAGCTCTGCCTGCATTGCCGCAAGATCGACGCGAGCGGCCGCTACCACCCGGTCGGCTGCGAGCATTGCGCGATGACCGGCTACAAGGGCCGCACCGGCGTCTACGAACTGATGAAGGTCGACGACCAGATCCAGGCGCTGATCCATGGCCGCGCCGCCGAGTCGCAGATCTTCGTGGCGGCCGAGGCGTCGGGCCTGCGGTCGATGCGCGAAGACGGCGAGCGCCTCGTGCACGAAGGCATCACGTCAGCCGAAGAAGTCATGCGCGTCACGCGAGAATGAACGCCCCCACGCTTGTCGCTTCGCGCCTGCGCTGCCCCCCGAGGGGGCGCGGCCCGGCTTGGGGCGGCCCGGCGCCCGGCCGATCGCTCTAGCAAGCCTCCATGCCCGCGTTCCGCTTCGAAGCGCTCGATGCGCTCGGCAAATCGACCAGCGGCCTGCTCGAAGCCGACAACGCGCGGGCCGCCCGTTCGCAGTTGCGACAGCAGTCGCTCGTGCCGCTGGCGGTGTCGCAAGTGGCCTCGGCCGGCACGGCGAATGCGGGCATGCGCCTCGCCGGGCGCGTCTTCAATTCGACCGGCCTGGCGATCTGGACGCGACAGCTCGCCGGCCTCGTCGGCTCGGGGCTGCCGCTCGAGCGCGCACTCACCGCGCTCAGCGACGAAGCCGAAGATCCGCGCCAGCGCGAGCTCGTCGCCCACTTGCGCAGCGAAGTCAACTCGGGCT
>JBDTIO010000023.1:0-17894 GCA_039936375.1 Caldimonas sp.
TCGTGCTCTAGTTGCGTCCCCCCCGTGAAGATCAAGGCAGACGGAAGCGATCAAGCGGTACCCGGCCACGCTTACGTCGACCAGATGGCTGTCACCGTCAAGAGCGATAGTGCGGTCACGTTCACGAACAAGATGGCTGGCAAGGTCCTGAGCACTTCGACTCAAACTGTCTCACCGGACGGATCGAAGCTGACCATGGAGTGGACGGACTTGAGCGGCGAAAAGCCCGCCAGCGGCGTGCTTACGGAATCGCGCGTCGCCCCAGGTCCGAAAGGCTCGCACGCCATCTCCGGCTCCTGGAAGGCGGAAGCGATGCCGAGTGCATCGGACGAGTCCGTTACCATGAAGTTCCAGTCGAAGCCGAACGGCATGATCCTGATCTGGAACGGCCAGACGACAGACGCCAACTTCGACGGCAAGGAATACCCGACTGCCGGAGATCCGGGTAACACGATGGTGACGCTGAAGCGGCTCGATGCCAACACGTTTCAGGAGACCGACCGCCGTCTTGCAAAGGTCTTCGACATCATCGTGCGGACTGTGTCCAAGGACGGGAAGACGATGAAATGTATCGACACTGATCCCGTGCACAGGACGAAGCAGACCTGGGTCATGGAGAAGCAGCCCTAGGATTTCCCGGAGCGGGCGCTAGCGACACCTCGCGCGCTCAATGCGGACTCCTGAGAGCGCAACTGTGACCAATGCTGGTGGCAGGGAGAGTGACTTCGCGGTGCAGCCAGTAAGCCGCCGTTGGCAACTCGCACGCGAATCCTGAGCGGCCGTTCTCGGTGCGGGTTGCGAAAGTTCGTGGCCGGCCATCAGCAGCCGCCCACGACCGACAGCTCAGGTGAACTCGATCACGTCAGCGCCAAAGCGGCGAACTCTAGTTCAAAACTGTCCGCTTCCAGGGAGACGTCAGGACTCCTTCTTCCGTGAGGATGAGGCGTCCGTGAAAACGGGTCAACTTCAAGTCCAGGTAAAGCGAGCCGGGACAATCGTGGCAGGGCAAACAAGACTGCCGTGCCGATGAGTCGCTTCGTTCCCGTGGATCGAGATACCGCGTATTTGCTGCCGCCGTCGGTGGATGAATGGCTGTCGAGTGATCATCTGGCGCGCTTCGTGGTCGAAGTGATCAAGCGGCTCGACCTGAGCGATCTGGCCAATCAATCAGCGGGCCGAGGTTCGGCGGCGTGCGCATCCCCGGGGCGGTGCTGCTGGGGTTGCTGATCTATGGATACGCCAGTGGCGTGCACTCCAGCCGCAAGATCGAGAGGGCGACCAAAGTGCCAGCATGGAGGCGAGGCCGCCAATTTTTTGTCAAACAGCTCGACTGAAATCGTCTTGGGAATGCCGCGTCAGATCATTTGACAAAGCTGAGGTATGACGCGAGGGCATCGATTTCGTTCGGGGACAATTGGCTGGCGATATGAGGCATCGGGGACGGTGCGGCCGCATCATGTCCGTGGGCCCACTGATCGAGTCTCGCTTTCAAGTAGTACTGCGACAGTCCTCCCAAACGGGGAATCTCTCCAAGGCCTTCACCAGTTGGGCCATGACAGGGTGCGCAGGCGACAATATTGGCATCTGGAATTCCCTCCTGATACACAATCTTTCCTGCGGGTGCGATCGCGCGATCGCCGTCACCTGCGGCCTTAGGGGGAATCTTGGAAAAATAGACGGCAGCGTCGCGTGCATTCTGGGCGCTGATAAAGGCCGCCGTGCTCCACATGAGTTGACCAACTCGTTTGTGCTTCAGATAATTCCAAAGCTGGCTCTCGATATATTGGTCACTCTGCCCGGCCAATCGCGGGGCGGTCGAGTAACCCTGCCCAGCTTCACCGTGGCACCATTCGCAATACCGAAACTCGCCCTCCCCCACGCCACCCGCCAGCGTGGGGACAGCGGAGAAAGCCATTGCCAGGGCCGCAATCGTTAGCCCGATGGATTTCATAATCTGAGCATTTTTGAACCGACAACATCTCAAACAGGATGCGTTACTTGAGATAACTGAGGTAGGCTGCGACAGCGGCAATTTGGGAATGAGACAAGGCGTGGGCAATCGGTGTCATCACGGACGCTATATCCGCTTTTCCGGGATCATGTCCACGCTCCTTGACCCATCCATCCAATTCCTTGACGGTGTATGGATAAAGCTGACCTGCCAAGCGCGAAATTTGCGCTTTACCTTTCGCCTCCGGGCCATGACAAGCGGAGCATGCCGGGACATTGGCCTCTGGAATTCCCTCGGCGTAGATTTTCCTCCCCGCGGCGACGAGCTCTTTCGGGCCGTCTCCAATAGGTTCCGGGTCAAGGTCGCTAAAGTGCGCGGCCAAAGCCGTCCGCATTGGCACACTGAGTACATGAACCTTGGACATCGATGCATTTGCATCCCGCCGCAACTCGATGAAGGCCAGCAACTGAGTTTCCATGTATTTGGTCGTTTGCCCCGCAATTCTTGGTATGGGTGAAAATCCAGGATAGCCTTGCCCCGATGGGCCATGGCAATCTTGGCAATATTGAATCTTAGCCTGAATCTCTCCCACCGAAGTGACGGCCGTGTCTTGGTCCGCCGCGAAGCATGTCGCGGAGAAAAGAATTGCCGAGACTGCCGGTAGTATCGCCAATCGTAAGCAGACAAGCCTCATGATCTCACCTTTGCTGTTACGCGGCCTGCATTTTCCGGGCGTGGGCATCATTCCCGACCCGGTCCGCAGCCAGTCGCCGGTCCGGAATCGCAGCCTGCGACCCAACGGCTGCCGAGTGGGGTCTCGTTCCACGCTTTGAAGTTTTTGTCCGAAACGCTCGACAGCTTTTTCAGGAAAGCTACGATGGCCCAGATTTGCTTGTCGCGGATCGGTGGCTTATCGATGCCGAAGCTCGGCATCGCCGTCATTTTGATGCCATTCTTGATAACCCAGAATAGTTCCTCCGGGCGGCGATCAGTAACCATCTTTCTGAGGTCGGGTGGTGGGTTCAACCCCTCGGAAAAGCTGGCGGACTGCACGCCGGGCTCGCCATGACAATAGGTGCAGCCGTTCTTCGTATAGGCAAGCGCACCTGCCTGTATCATTTCCGGATCATCAAGCGCCCCCGCCGGCGGTGGTTCGTTCGCGCGGCGCGAGATCGAGGCCATGCGCACCTTGACGAGCGCCCACGTGACAATATCTGGATCAGCCTGGGAGGCCGCGACATTAAAGTACCCGCCGAAGAAAAAAGCTGCTGCACCGATACTCGCAAGGATTCCCAGAATGCCGATGGCCGCCAGAGCACCAAGGAGTTTCATAAAAGCTCGCTCACCCATGTCATTTAGGTCGGTAATGCCGAGTCATAGACTCAAAATGCCGCTACGACAGGCGCGAAAACTACTTTTCGCATTCCCGAGACGATATTGGATCGATAAAAACGATACCTACATGGGTCTGCTCAGTCTGTACGCCAACGCACATGGAGAGTGGATGGCATGGCACCCGAACGGCAGGTTTCTGGCGAGATATTCGTCAGAATCGGCGGCTGATTTGGGTCGGCAGCGCCAGTTTGAGCCCGTGACGAGCAGTCAATCGGCTGTCGCGTTACGCCCATCGGCGTCAAGTCTCGTCGACCGGCAGCTTCTGAGATTTCGTCGCGAAATGCGGATGCCCGGCGATGTCAGCTTTCAAGGTGGAACGGTCAGTCGACCAGAAAACTGCGGAGGACGGCAATGGGTCGAGAGCTCCAAATCGCAGCCGGTGAGACCGGACGTTGACCGGCCGTTGTAGAGGGGCCGTCTGACGATCATCCGTCCAGCTGGCGGCGAAGGGCCGGTCTTGGAGTTACAGCGGACTGTCGAGCTGAAGAGCAGTCAACATCCGGTCTCGCCAAGAGCTATCCGTCGACCGCCAATCTTGAAGGACGGGAGCCAGTCTGGGCGGTCGCTCATCGGGTTTGAATGCGTCTGCAATTGGCCGGGTGCAGCACGCCGTTTGCCCCGGCCGATGAAGCACGATCGATCGAGCTGTCGGAGCGGAAAGCCTCTATACGTCCGCACTCGTGCAAATGCGAACCGCCGATCTCGTTGCGCTGGTGCGCCCGGACAACCGCTGTTCCGCTCATCATGGACTCGGGCGGTCGCTACTCCGCGATGGGTGGCGGGGTGCCGCCTGCCAGCGAGGGAGAGGTGGTCGCCGGTGTCGGAGTGAGCGGAGGAACGAAGGAGCAGGTCGGCGCCACGAGGAAAGGGTTCCGACGAATCCGACCGCCAGGTCACGGCATGCCAGCACTCAAGTCGAAGTCGCTTTTTTCGTACTCTTTCCGTACTCTTTTCGTACCGCCAACAAAAAAGCACCGAGCGTTTCCGCTAAGTGCTTGTGTCGCCTACCGAATCTGGTAGGCGCGATTGGACTCGAACCAACGACCCCCACCATGTCAAGGTGGTGCTCTAACCAGCTGAGCTACGCGCCTGCGAAAGGCAGAATCATAGCAGCGTCATGGGCGGCTCACCTTGCGCTAGGCTCGCTCCGGTCGCGTTCCGCGCCGCTCCGAAAATCATCATGATTCAGCCGTTCGCAGGCATCACCATTGCCCTCCTCCTGGCCCTGCCGCTCGTCGTTTCAGCCGAGCCGATCGGCGAGGTCGACACGGCGTTCAAGCTGATCGGGCCCGACCACAAGATCGTCGTCGATGCCTACGACGACCCGAAGGTCGCTGGCATCACCTGCTACGTGTCGCGGGCCAAGACCGGCGGCATCAAGGGTGCCATCGGCGTCGCCGAAGACAAGGCCGAGGCCTCGATCGCCTGCCGTCAGGTCGGCCCGATCTCGTTCGTGGGCAAACCGATCGCGCTGCGCGAAGAGATGTTCAGCGAGCGCATCTCGCTGGTCTTCAAGCGGCTGCGTGTCGTGCGCATGGTCGACAAGGCGCGCAACACCCTCGTCTACCTGACTTACTCCGATCGGCTCATCGACGGCTCGCCGAAGAACAGCGTCAGCGTGGTGCCGGTCGACCGGTCGTTGCCGATTCCGGTGCGCTGAGGCGCTGCCTGAGTTTCAACTAGCGCCTTCGCGCCGAACGCACGCCGGCGACACGGCAGACCTGCGTCAAGGTGGCGGCCAGGCGCGCTGCGTCGGTCACTTCCACGGTGAACGTCATGAAGGCGGTGCCGCCGCGTGCGTCGCGCACCGAGCTCGTCTTGACGCCGACGACGTTGGTCTTCTCCTTGGCGAAGACTTCCGAGACATCGCGCAGCAGGCCTTGGCGGTCGCTCGCCTCGACGCTGACGTCGACCGGATACAGCGACGGCTTCGATGCATCGGTGGCACCCCAGGCCACCGGTATCACGCGGCCCGGCGCCCGCGTCGCCAGCTCGCGCAAATTGCTGCAGCCGACCCGGTGCACGGCAACGCCCTTGCCACGCGTCACGTAGCCAGCGATGGCATCGGGCGGCGCCGGCCGGCAGCACCGCGCCAGGCTCGTCAGCAGCGACTCGACGCCGACCACCAGCACGCCGCCCGGTGACGCGGCGGCGCGCGGCCGCCGGAGCGCGATCTCCTCGTCGTCGGCCTTCGGCTCCGGTGCGGGCCGCAGCAAAGCCTCGATGCTGCGCAACGACAGCTCGTCCTTGCCGACGACTTCGAACAAGGCCTCGGCGCTTCGAAAGCCCAGCTGCGACGCCAGGTCTTCGAGCTTCAGCGCCGTCTTGCCTTCACGCTGCAATACCTTCTCGACGGCCTCGCGGCCTCGGGCGATCGTCGCCTGTTGCGCGAGGGCGTTGAACCAGGCCCGCACCTTGGCCTTGGAGCGAGCGCTCTGCAGAAAGCCGAGATCAGCGTTGAGCCAGTCGAGCGACGGGCCGCCGCTCTTGGCCGCCGTGATCTCGACGGTCTGGCCACTCTTGAGCGCGGTGTTGAGCGGCACCATCGCACCGTCGACCTTGGCGCCCCGGCAACGGTGGCCGAGGTCGGTGTGCACGGCGTACGCGAAGTCGATCGGCGTCGCCCCGGCCGTCAGCTCGACGACCGTCGCCTGCGGCGTGAAGACATAGATGCGGTCGTCGAAGGCGGCCCGGCGCGGCGTCTGAGCATCGCCGTCGGCGGCGGCATCGTCGTCATCGGTCGCCAGGTCGCGCTCCCAGGCCAGCAACTGGCGCAGGACGACGAGGCGCGCGGCGGCAACGCCGGCCTCGTACCGGCCGCTCGCGCTCGGCGAGGCATTGGCGGCACCGGCCTCCTTGTAGGCCCAGTGCGCGGCGACACCGTACTCGGCGTGCTCGTGCATGTCACGGGTGCGGATCTGAATCTCGATGGCGCGCCCGTCGTCGCCCTCGACGACGGTGTGCAACGAGCGGTAGCCATTCGATTTCGGCCGGGCGATGTAGTCGTCGAGCTCGCCGGCGATGGCGCGGTAGCGCTCGTGCACGCGGCCGAGCACGGCATAGCAGCCCGCCACGTCGGGGACGATGACGCGCAAGGCGAGCACGTCCAGCACGCCGGCGAAGCCCACGTTCTTGCGCCGCATTTTTCTGGCGATACTGTAGAGGTGCTTCGGGCGGCCCTGCACTTGTGCCGCGAGGCCGTGCGCCGCCAGATCGCTGCCGAGCTCTTCACGCAACCGGAGCACCCGGGCTTCGCGGTCGGCGCGCCGTTCGTCGAGCAGGCGGGCGATCGCGTGATAGGCCTCGGGGTCGAGAAATCGAAATGCCAGGTCTTCGAGCTCCCACTTGATCTGCCAGATGCCGAGCCGGTTGGCGAGCGGCGCGAACACCTGCATCGCCTCGTTGGCGAGCGCCGGCGGGCAGGCCAGCTTCGCCGCCGCGAAAAAACGCAATGTCTGCAGGCGCGACGCCAGCCTCAAGAGAACGACGCGCAGGTCGCGCGAAAACGCGAGCAGCATCTTGCGCACGCGCTCGGTCTGCCGCTCCCTGTCGGCCGTAGCGAGGCGTGCCTCCTGCGCGGCGCGCTGCAAGTCGCCGAGCTTGCGCGCGTTGGCAACGAGCGCCGTCAGCGAGGCACCGAACAGCGGCGTCAGCACGTCGTCGGGCTGGCCCAGCTGGTCTGCCGCATGGACCAGAAATGCCGCCGCGCGCAACTCGGGCGAAGCGCCGATATCAGCCAGGATCGCCGCCGTGCCGTCCGCATGGTCGAGCACGCCCTCGCCGGTCGGCAGCTTGCGTCCGGACAGCAGCGGCACGGCGAAGCTGCGCGCTCGTATCGCGGCGTCTTCGTCGTCGCCGGCCGGCCGCCCTGGCGCCGCCGGGCTGCCCGCGTGATCCTTGGCCGCCGGCGCATCGAGAAGGCGAACGATCGGTGCGGCAGCCTCGTGCGAGCTGGCCACAGAAGCTTTCATGGCTCGAGCAGGAACTCCCGCAGCAAGGCAATCTGCTCAGGCGCGATCAGCGTCGGCGCGTGGCCGACACCGGCGAGCTCGTGCAGACGAGCCTTCGGTCCACGCTCGGTCATGGCGTGAGCCGTGGCCGGCGCAAGAATGTCGGACGCGGCGCCGCGCAGCAGCAGCGTCGGGCAGCGGATCGCGTCGTAGGCGCTCCACAACGCGGCCTGGCCCGCAGCGGCAGCGGCCGGCGTCATCGCCCGCAAGGGCAGCGCGATCGCCGGATCGTAGTGAAGCCGCAAGCGGTCGCCATCGCGACGCAGCATCGGTCGCGTCAGGGCCAGCCATTGCTCTCGTGAGTGCGGGCCGAAGCCTTTCGAGATCGTCAGCAGGTAGTCGGCGGCCTCGTCCTCGCTGGCCCAGCTGAGCGGCGCGCCGATATATGCCGCGATGCGGGCAATGCCGTCGGCGTCGATCGCGGGCCCGACGTCGTTGAGAACGAGACGAGCGACTGGTGAATGCGGCACCGCCGCCAGCGCCATGCCGATCAGCCCGCCCATGGACGTGCCGACCCAGGCCAGCGTCTCGACGTCGAGCCGGGCTACCAGGGTGACCATGTCGGCCACGTACGCGGGCACCTGATAGCCCATCGGATCGACCAGCCGATCGGATTCACCGCGGCCCACGACGTCCGGGCACACGACCCGGAACTCGCCGCGCATGGCCTGCGCCAGCGTATCGAAATCGCGGCCCTGGCGCGCCAGCCCGTGAACACAGACCAGGACGCGCTTCGATGCCGGGTCGCCCCACTCCCAATAGGCCATGCGGTGCAGGCCGCCACTGCCCAAACATTGCACGTGTCGCAAGCGCGGCTGGCCCCCGTCGACGGCGTGCGTCGTCATTTCATTTGCACCGTGCCGTTGACCGTTGCGGTCACCGTGGCCTTGCCGGGCTCGACCGAGAGGGGCGACTTCGACACCGACATCGACATCGAAGCGACGCGTGCCATCGGCTGCGGCGAAAAGCCCGAATCGCCGGCAGTGACGTTGACCTCGCGGATCGTCACCGTGGCGTAGCCGAACTGCTTCGCATAGTCGGCCGCCTTGGCGCGAAATCTCCCGATCGCTTCGGCGGCGACGTCGCTTTCTACCTTCTGGCTGGCTTCGCGCGACAGGCGAAAGCTCACCCGCTCGATCGTCAGCGTGGTCAGGCGGCCGGCGAGTGCGCCGATGCCGGCGATGTCGCGGCCTTCGACGATCAGCTCGGCATTGCCCTGCCAGCCCGAGATGCCGCCCTTCTCTGCATAACGCGGATAGAGCGAGAAGTTGCCCGTCTGCACGTCGAGCTGGCCAGGCCGGGCCGCCTTCTTCGCTTCGGCGAGCGCGCTGTCCAGCGCCTGCTTCAGCTGGGCCTGGATAGTGTTCGCATCGGTGCCCTCCCGGCTAGTCGAAAAGGTGATGCTGAGCACGTCCTTGGCGATGTCGATGCTCGCGCTCGCGCTCAAGCCCAGCACGCCTTGCGAAGGCGGCGGTTCGGCGGCGAACGCCACGGGGATCAGGAACGCGGCGAGAGCCATGGAGACAAGCGGACGCGAAGCAAGGTTCATGGCGATGTGAAGCTCGTGAAAAGTGGCGCGTTCCGGGTTGTAACAGGTGGTCAGTGGTGCTGCGAATCGCTTGCGAACCCGCGCAGAATCGCCATTGTTACAAATGAGGACGCGATGAACACGAGCACCAACGCCCGCCCGGACCGGATCGTCGTCGTCGACGATGATGCCCGCATTCGCGACCTGCTGCGCCGTTACCTGACGCAGGAAGGATTCGAGGTTTTGCTCGCCGAAGACGCCAAGGCGCTGAACCGCCTGCTGACACGCGAGACCGTGCATCTGATCGTCCTGGACCTGATGCTGCCGGGCGAGGACGGCCTGTCGATCTGCCGGCGCCTGCGCGCCGCCAAGGATGTCACGCCGATCATCATGCTCACCGCCAAGGTGGAAGACGTCGACCGCATCGTCGGCCTCGAGGTCGGCGCCGACGACTACCTGCCCAAGCCTTTCAACCCGCGCGAGTTGCTGGCCCGCATTCATGCCGTGCTGCGGCGCCGGCCGTTGCTCGAGGCGCCGGGTGCACCGGCCCTCGACGCGCAGACCGTCAGCTTCGGCCCGTTCGTCTTCGATCTCGCGTTGCGCCGGCTGACCAAGGACGGCGAACAGATCGCGCTCACCACCGGCGAGTTCTCGATGCTGAAGGCGCTGGTGCGCCACCCGCGCCAGCCGCTGTCGCGCGACAAGCTGGCGCAGCTCGCGCGCGGCCGCGAATTCGAGCCCTTCGACCGCAGCCTCGACGTGCAGATCTCGCGCCTGAGGAAGATGATCGAGCCGGACCCGGCACAGCCGCGCTACATCCAGACGGTATGGGGCGTCGGCTACGTCTTCGTGCCCGACGGTGCTGCCTAGGTCATGAGGCCCCCACGCTCACCGTGTTCGCTGCCCACCGCGGGAGCGCCGCCGGGCTTGGGGCGGCCCGGCGCCCGGCCGGTTCTCTAAGACAGACGTGGCGACGCGTTCGGCCAAGCGGCCGGGAACACGGACGACGATCTCCGAGCGGCTGAGCCCGCCGAAGGCGCGCGTCCCGAAGAAGTTCGTCGCCCTCAGCCTGTTCTGGCGCACCTTCTTCCTGCTGGCACTGCTGCTCGCCGGCGGCGTCTTCGCCTGGGTGCAGACCTTTCGTGCCCTCGAGTTCGAGCCGCGCGCGATCCAGGCGGCAGCGCAGATCGCGAGCCTGGTCAACCTGACCCGTGCTGCCCTGCTGGGCACCGACGCCATCAACCGCATCGCCATCATCAAAAGCGTCTCGTCGCTCGAATCGGTGAAGGTGACGCCGCGCGAGCCAGGCGACCGCTGGGAGCCGTTCGAGACCGACCGCTTCCAGCGCGTCATCGAGCGCGAGCTGCGCGACCAGCTCGGGCCCGACACCATCGTCGCCAGCTCGATGAACGACGTGCCCGGCCTGTGGGTCGGCTTTTCGATCGCCCGCGACCAATACTGGCTGAAGGCCGATCCGACCCGCGTCGGCCCGATGTCGACGAGCACCATCGTGCTCTGGGTCGGCATCGCCTTCCTCGCCACCGTGCTCGGCTCGGCCGGCATCGCCCGCCTCATCAATCGGCCGCTCAAGGACCTCTCGTTCGCCGCCAGCCGGATTCGCGAAGGCGAGTACGACTCGCGCCTCGACGAGACGACGCTGACGAGCGAGATCCGCCAGGTCAACATGGGCTTCAACCGGATGGCGCGCGAGCTGGCCAAGGTGGAGCAGGATCGCGCCGTCATGCTCGCCGGTATCTCGCACGACCTGCGCACGCCGCTCTCGCGCCTGCGCCTCGAGGCCGAGATGAGCGTGCACGACGAGGAAGCGAAAGCCAACATGGCGATGGACATCGACCAGCTCGACGCCATCATCGACAAGTTCATGGACTACGCGCGGCCGGGCGAGGCCAAGCTGGTGCCGGTCAACGCGGCGGCGATCGTCGAGCGCGAAGCGGCGGCGTTTCGCGACACGACGCAGATCCGCATCACCTCGCGGGTGGCCGACGACACGCGCGTGATGGCCGACGACGTCGAGCTCGGCCGGGTCTTCCAGAACCTGTTCGAGAACGCGCGCCGCTACGGCCGCTCGACCGACACCGGCATCGCCCGCGTCTTCGTCACCTACGCGAAGACGGGGCCGTGGGTCATCATCAGCGTGCGCGACCACGGCCAGGGGGTCGATCCGAAAAAGATCGATCAGCTCACCACGCCGTTCTTCCGCGGCGACGCCGCGCGCACCGCGGCGACCGGTGCCGGGCTTGGCCTCGCCATCGTCGAGAAGGCCCTGCAGCGGATGGGCGGCGCCTTCGAGGTGACCAATGCCACGGACGGCGGACTGCTCGCGCACGTTCGGCTGAAAAAGGGCTGACAAAAGGGGCTCAATTCCGGCCTTGCCAATTGCGTCACAGGATCACGAGTTCTCGCTCGACGTCAACGCCTCGGTCACGACGCGATCGGCGGGCGCAGCAAGAGCTTGAAGTGCGGCTCGACGGCCACGTGCTCTCCGACAGCTCGCCCATTGGCTGCCGCTCGACCTCGGCGTCGACCTGTCGCGACCGCAGCTAGAGGTCAAGCCGCGCGAGCGCCTGCCGCTGCAAGAGCGCCTGGAACGCGAGGAAAGCGGCGCCCGTCTGCGTGCTTCCGGCAGCGAAGCGAACGACCGGGGCTACCCGCACGTGACGACACCGATCGGCCTGCTCGGCGTCCCCTTCGTCGATCAGACCTTCGGCTACCAGGCCAACCTCGGGAACCAGCCACACGACACAAACCTGACCTATACCGGCTACTTCACCGGCGACCTTCTCGGCATAGAAGGAGCCGCCTACCTTGCGCTCCACCGCGGCAACGAGGCGCTGATCGCGAACCAGACGTCGACGCCCGAGCTGCGCCTCACGCTCAGCCGGCACGACCCGGACGCCGAGCTGCTCGGGCCCTTGCACGCGCGGTCGGTCGCGCTCGGCAGCATCACGGTGCCGAGCGTTCCCAACGTGCTGCTCGGCAGCCCGACGGGCAACGGCGTCTTCATAAGCAATCGACCTCTCGACCAGCCGACGAGCTTCGACCGCCAGAACCTGCGCGGAAACCTGCCGCCGGGCTGGGACGTCACGCTCTGCTACAACGACGCGCTGGTGGCCTACCAGCAATCGCGCAGCGACGGCCAGTACGCATTCGACGACCTGCCGCTGTCGTTCGGACCGAACGAATTCCGCCTCGTCTTCAACGGTCCTTTGGGCCAAGTGCGCGTCGAGCGACGCAGCTTCCTGCTCGACCATTCGATCATCAAGCCGGGCGAAGTGTTCTATTCGGTGGTTCAGCAGCAGGCCGATGGCAACACCTCGAAGATCGACGGCGGCAGCATGCGCAGCGTCGCCCAGGTCGACGTGGGCATCACCCGAGGCGTCTCGGTGAACGGCGCACTCGTGCGCAAGCCCGATCTCACGACCGGCGAGGAGATGGGCTTCGGGCAGGTCGGCTTGCGCGCCTACCTCGACATGATGATCCTCAGCGCCCAGCTCACCAAGTCGCAGGGCAGCGGCCTGCTCGCCGAGCTCGACGCCAAGACACGCCTCGCCGGCTATTCGGTGGACCTGACGCACCTGCAGCGCCAAGGCGACTTCCAGAGTGACGTGCTCGACGCCCAGTCCAACGCCATCCGGTTTCGCGACACGCTGCGCGTCGTCGGGGCCTACAGGCCGGACCACCTCCCGCCGCTCTCGCTGGCCCTCAATGCGCAGCGCGACCAGCTCGCCAACGGCGGCGAGCAGATCGACGTCACCGGCCGGGTCTCGACCATGGTCAAGGGGACCTCGGTGTCGAACACCCTGGACTGGCAGAGCACGACCGGCTCGAGCACCGTGCAAGGTGTCCTGCAGCTCAGTCGGCGCGTCATGGACGTCGGCCTGAACGGGTTGATCGGCTACGAAGTCGCGCCGCACGCGTCGGTGCAAAGCCTTTCACTCACCGCGGACCGGGCGCTGAGCGACGCCTATCGGATCAACGCCGGAATCCAGCGCACCATCACGTCTTCGCCGCTCACGCTCCTGTCGCTCGGGCTGACGAAAAACCTCGGCGCCTATGGCCTCGGGCTGAGCACCAGCTATTCGAGTCATCGCGAACTGACCATCGGCGTGCAGCTTTTCATCTCGCTCGGGCGGGAGCCGCGCAGCGGCGCCTGGCTCCTCGACGCGCAACCGCTGGCCGGCACCGGCGCCGTCTCGGCGCGCGCCTTCGTCGACCGCAATCTGAACGGTGTCCGCGACCCCGGCGAGGAGCTGATACCGAACGCCGGATTCATCTTCAACGGCGGCGGCCGACACCCGAGCCGCACCGGCAGCAACGGCACCGACTTCATCGGCCGGCTGCCTCCCGGGCAATACACCGACATCGCCCTCGACCCCGACACCCTCGAGGACCCGCAATGGCGGCCGATGACGCCGGGCGTGCGCGTGCTGCCGCGGCCGGGCGTCGTCGACATCATCGAGTTCCCGGTCGTGGCGACCTCGGAGATCGACGGCACCGTCTACCTGCTCGACAAGGCCGGCCGACGCGAGATCGGCGACGCGCGGCTCGAACTCGTCGACGCCATGGGTGCGGTAGTCATGGCGACCAAGAGCTCGCCCGACGGCTACTACCTGCTGCACCAGGTCATTCCCGGCAAGTACTCGATTCGCATCGCGCCGGATCAGGCGACCAAGCTCGGTCTCGGGGGCGTGCTCGACCGGCCCGTGACGGTGCCGCCGGACGGCGACTTCATCAACGGCCAGGATCTGGAGCTGAAGCTCGTCGGACGTTGAACTCTAAAACGCAAGCGCCAGAGCTGCAACGTCTTCGATCCGAATCGTGCGGACGTACTCCTGAAGGCTCTCATAGGTTTGACCGTTGGCTGCGAACAGAAGGTCCATAAGGAGCTCGTCGGCGACGCGAATGTTCTCCGCCTCGCCGGCAGGCGGCGCGATCCAATTGGTCCCACGGACGACGCGCATGGCCCGCGCTTCCCGGGCCGAGCAAAGGCGACGGTAAAAACGGGAACACCGCTTGCCCCCACCTCATCCAATGTCGTGGCAAGGAGGCCCCATGGAACCTACTTTGATGATTCGCACTGCCGCCGTTCTGCTCGCCATCACGGCGCTGGGTGGCTTGGTGATGGCCGGAGTCCGCTTCGCGAGCGACAAGCAACCCCCGGCCTGGCTGGCCATGCTGCACGGCCTGCTCGCTGGGGCGGCGGTGACCTTGCTCATCTATTCCGCGGCGACGGTCGGGCTGCCGGGTCTGGCGCTGGCGGCCCTCGTTCTCCTTCTCATCGCCGCAGCCGCCGGCGCTTACCTCAACCTCAACTATCAGTGGAAGCAGGTCCTGCTGCCCAAGGGGTTGGTCGTCGGACACGCGCTGGTCGCCGTCGTCGGCTTCGTGATGCTCGTGATCGCGGCGCTGCGCTGAGGACGGGCCGGCGGCTCAGGGGCGCCAGAGCAGGCAGACGGCACGCGCTTGCATGGCTTCGCCGGCGCCGACCGGACCGATGCCCTCTGCCGTTTTCGCCTTGACGCTGACCTGATCGATCGACACGCCGATCGCGCCGGCGACGCGCTGGCGCATCGCCGCAATGTGCGGCGCCAGCTTCGGCGCCTGGGCGATCACGGTCGCGTCGACGTTGCCGACGTGCCAACCGGCGCCCCTGACGCGCCGCGCCGCTTCGGAAAGCAGCGCCAGCGAGTCGGCGCCGCGATATTGCATGTCGGTGTCGGGAAAGTGATGGCCGATGTCGCCCAGCGCGGCGGCGCCGAAGAGAGCGTCGGTGATGGCGTGGCAGAGCGCGTCGGCGTCGGAGTGGCCGGCCAAGCCGTGCGTGTGCGCGATCTCGACGCCGCCGAGCAACAGCTTTCGGCCTTCGACGAGCGCGTGCGTGTCCCAGCCTTCGCCGATGCGCCAGAGCGGGCCGCGCGGCTTCATGTCGGTGCCCGCGAGCGGGGTGACCTCACATCCGCCTCGCTTCGAGGATCGCTTCGGCGAGGGCAATGTCGCCTGGCCGGGTGATCTTGAAATTGTCGGACGAGCCGACGACGAGCAGCGGCGCCCGGCCCATCGCTTCGACCGCGCTCGCGTCGTCGGTCACGTCGGCGCCGGCGCCGGCCAGCGCTTCCTGGAGGAGGCCGAGCCGGAACATCTGCGGCGTCTGCGCCTGCCAGACACCGTCGCGCGACAAGGTCGCCGCAACCCGGCCGTGCGCTTCGCGCTTCAAGGTGTCGGCCACGGGCATGGCGAGCAGGCCACCGACGGCGTCGTTCCGGCAGGCGTCGATCAAGGCATCAATCTGCTCGGTACGAACGAGGCAGCGCGCGGCGTCGTGCACCAGCACCCAATCGCAGGCACGCGCACCGTATTTCGCGAGCTCGGCGAGACCGGCGGCGACACTGAGCGCACGCGTCGCGCCACCGCAGCGCGCGGCGGCGAAGCGGTCGCCGTGCGGCAGGCTGACGAAGACATCGAAGCGATCGTCGTCGGGTGCCAGCACGACCAGCACACGCGTCAACCGGCGCACCTCGGCGAGCGCCGCCAGCGTGTGCGAGAGCATCGGCAGATCGCCGACGGTGACGTATTGCTTGGCGAGCGGCGCGCCGAAGCGCGAGCCGCTGCCGGCGGCCGGCACCAGGGCGAAGAATCGGTCGGCGGAAGACGGGTCGTCGGGCATGGCGGGTGGCGCGGCGCGGGCCGCAAGCATAAGCGCTGCCTGTCGTCGCGATGCCCTCGTCGCCACGGCGACACACCCGCATCCTTAAAATCGACCTCTTTGCGTGCCGCATCGAACGAACGGCGCGGTTCGCGCCTTCATGCCTTTCCTTCCCGACATCGCCTCCGGCAAGCGCTTCGCCTTGCCCCGCCCGCCCGGCTCGGCCGATGCCCTGTTGCTGGCTCGCTTCGCTGCCAGGCGGCGCATCGAGCAGAAGGCGATGACGGCGGTCTTCACCGCCGAGCCCGCCGACACGCAACGCCTCGTCGAGGAGCTCGCGTTCTTCGCACCCGAGCTTCGCATCGCCGCCTTTCCCGATTGGGAAACGCTGCCCTACGACACCTTCTCGCCGCACGAAGACCTCATCTCGGAACGGCTGGCGACGCTCTGGAAGATGGGCCGCGGCGAAGTCGACGTGGTCCTCATGCCGGCGACCACCGCGCTCGTGCGCCTCGCGCCGCCGAGCTTCCTGGCGGCCTATACCTTCGAGTTCAGACAGAAGCAGCGGCTCGACGAAGCGGCCCTCAAGGCGCAGCTCACGCTGGCCGGCTACTCGCACGTGAGCCAGGTCGTCTCGCCCGGCGAATATGCCGTGCGTGGCGGCCTCGTCGACCTGTTCCCGATGGGCTCCGCGGTGCCGTACCGCGTCGACCTCTTCGGCGACGAGATCGATTCGATCCGCACCTTCGATCCCGACAGCCAGCGCAGCCTCTACCCGGTACCCGAGGTGCGCCTGCTGCCCGGCCGCGAGTTCCCGATGGACGAGGCCTCGCGCACGGCCTTTCGTTCGCGCTGGCGCGAGCGGATGGAGGGCGACCCGACCAAGGCGCGGCTCTACAAGGACGTCGGCGCCGGCATCGCCACCGCCGGTATCGAGTACTACCTGCCGCTGTTCTTCGATCAGACGGCGACGGTCTTCGACTACCTCGGCGCGGCGCCGGCGCTCGTCCTGCACGGCGAGATCGACGCTGCCTTGCAGCGCTTCTGGAGCGACACACGCGAGCGCCACCGCTTCCTGCAGCACGACAAGGAGCGGCCGATCCTGGCCCCGGACGCGATCTTTCTCAAGCCGGAGGAATTCTTCGCGCGCTGCGGCGAGCAGGCGCAGCTCCTGGTTCGCGGCGAGCAAGCCCAGCTTCTGATTCGCGGCAGCGACGACAACGCGGCGCCCTGGGCCCTTCCGCTGCCCGACCTGAGCGTCGACCGCGGTGCACCCGAGCCGCTCAGCCGGCTGCAGCGTCACGTCGAGACGACCACGCATCGCGTCCTCATCGTCGCCGAAAGCGAAGGCCGCCGCGAGAGCTTGCTCGAGCTGCTGCGCGACAGCCGGATCGATCCACCGGCCGTCGCGTCGCTGGTCGAGTTCGAGTCGGGCGACGAGCACTTCGCGATCGCCGTCGCGCCGCTGGCGCAAGGATTCGCCTGGCAGCGAGGCGGTGCCGATGGCGGCGCGACCACGATCGAGTTCGTCACCGAAACCGAGCTCTTCGCGACGACGCCGGGAGGCCGCAGGCGCCGCCGCCAGGAGCAGACCAGCGACGTCAACGCGCTTATCAAGGACCTGTCGGAGTTGAAGGTCGGCGACCCGGTCGTGCACGTCAATCACGGCATCGGCCGCTACCTCGGCCTGACGACGATCTCGCTCGGCGGCGCCGAGGAAGAGGCCGGCGAATTCCTGCACCTCGAGTACGCGGAGAAGGCCACGCTCTACGTGCCGGTCTCGCAACTGCACCTGATCGCCCGCTACACCGGCGTCAGCGCCGAGGAAGCGCCGCTGCACCGGCTCGGCTCGGGGCAATGGGAAAAGGCCCGCAGAAAGGCCGCCGAGCAGGTGCGCGACACCGCGGCCGAGTTGCTCAACCTCTACGCCCGCCGTGCCGCGCGCGAAGGCTTCGCCTTCCGCTTCCAGCCGCACGACTACGAGGCCTTCGCGGCCAGCTTCGGCTTCGAGGAAACGCCCGATCAGCACGCCGCCATTCACGCCGTGATCCAGGACATGGTCTCGCCGCGGCCGATGGACCGGCTGGTCTGCGGCGACGTCGGCTTCGGCAAGACCGAGGTCGCCTTGCGCGCCGCTTTCGTCGCCGTCACCGGCGGCAAGCAGGTGGCGATCCTGGCGCCGACGACGCTGCTCGCCGAGCAGCACTTCCAGAACATCTCCGACCGCTTCGGCAAGTGGCCGATCAAGGTCGCGGAGCTGTCGCGATTCCGCTCGCCCAAGGAGGTGAAGGCCGCGCTCGCCGGTCTGGAAGACGGCACCGTCGACATCGTCGTCGGCACCCACAA
>JBDTIO010000024.1:0-2928 GCA_039936375.1 Caldimonas sp.
GGCGCAGGCCGTGCGTGGTCAGTACGGATCGGGCGTCGTGCAGGGTAAGCCAACCGACGCCTATCGGGACGAGCCGGACGTCGACGCGGGGTCGAACGCCGAGACCTACGTGGCGATGAAATTCGAAATCGATAACTGGCGCTGGGCAGGCGTGCCCTTTTACTTCCGCACCGGCAAGCACATGTCGAGACGGACGACCGAGATCGCGATCCGCTTCAAACAGGCGCCCTACGCTGCATTCCGGGACACGCCCATCGACGCCTTGCGGCCAAACTGGCTGGTGCTCAGCATCGCGCCGGATGAGGCAATCTCCCTTCAGTTCGAAGTCAAGCGCCCGGGGCCGGTCGTGGACCTCGCTGGGGTCAAGATGGACTTCCAATACCGAGACTGGTTCCCCAAAGAGCGGAATGTCGGCTACGAGACGCTGATCTATGACGTCATGATCGGCGATCCGACGCTGTTCATGCGCGCCGACATGGTCGAGCAGGGCTGGCGTATCGTCCAGCCGGTGCTCGACGATTGGGCGGTGAACAAGGCTGATTTTCCAGACTACGACTCTGGCAGCGACGGCCCTAGGGCCGCCGCCGCGTTGCTGGCAGGCGACGGGGACCGGGCTTGGCGACTGCTAGGTCCATCACCGGAGGGGAAGCCGTGAGCGGCAACCCACCCAAAACTCAGTTGGAAGTGCTCGCCGATCCCGATGCGCTGGCGCGCCGAGTCGCGGACTGGCTCCTCGGGACGGCGACCGAGTCAGTGGGGTTCTTCGGCACCGCGCTCTCCGGCGGCTCGACGCTCGTAGAGCCGGCGGGCGCGGAGACGTGAAGCGCGTGGACTCGATCACTGGCCCGGCGGGCGGAGCGACCTAACCCCCTTGGGCGCGCGCTGTCGCCAAGCTGCCGGCAAGATCTCGGCGTTGGTTTCCGACGTCGACGGGACGCTCGTGACCGACGACAAGACATTGACCGAGCGTTCGCGGCGCGCCGTGGACACCTTGCGTGAGCGAGGCGTCAAGTTCGCGATCGTCAGCAGCCGGCCACCCCGGGGATTGTCAGACCTGATCAAGGCGTTGGAGATCACGACGCCGCTCGCCGGCTTCAACGGCGGGGTTCTCGCGACGCCCCAACTCACCGTCATCGAGCAGCACCTCTTGCTGGCCGACCTCGCAGGCCAAGCCGTGGAGGCTTTGGCGTCGCAGGGCATCGGGGTTTGGGTCTTCAGCGGACAAGACTGGCTCGTGCGCGATACAGCAGACAGCTACGTGAGTCTCGAAATGAAAACGGTGGGGTTCGAGCCGGTCGTCGTGGACAATTTTCGCGCCGCCCTCGGCAGCGCGGCCAAGATCGTCGGCGTCAGCGGGGATTTTGGATTGCTCGCGCGCTGCGAGGCGGACCTGAATGCGCAATTTTCGGGCCAAGCTAACATTGTCCGCTCGCAGCCCTACTACCTCGACATTACCCAAACCCTCGCAAACAAGGGGGCGGCGCTGCGGGCAATCGCCGCGCTAATCTCGACGCCGCTCGACGAGATCGCGGTGATCGGCGATGGCGGCAACGACATCGCGCTGTTCGCCGCTAGCGGATTTAGCATCGCAATGGGCAATGCTGGACCGGCGGTCCGCAACGCGGCCGATCGCGTCACCGCCAGCAACAGCGACGAGGGCTTCGCCAAGGCCGTAGAGAACTTCATTGTTGGCGAAGACGGCGGCGAAGCAGCCCGCAATCGCCGTCTTTCTGCCGCGCGGGCCTGATTTCGCGGGGGCGCCTCAGCCTTCTAGGCTGCGGCGAGCGGAGCCAAGGCTCGCTCCATAGCTCGGCGGAGGTCGCCGTCGAAGAAGGGCTTCTGGAGCACAACTGAGCCTAGTTGGAGCGACTCGATCCCAAGGGGGGCGCCGCTGAGAAACACGTGCGGCACGAATCCGGATCGACAGACCTCCTCGACTGCCGAGACGCCGTCGCCATCGATCAAGCAGCGGTCGACGATCATGAGGTCGGGCCGAAGTCGGGCCGCGGCCGCCACGGCGCCTTGCTCGGTATCTTCGATCGCGCACACCTGATGGCCCATTCCCTTGAGGAGCAACGCCAGCAGCGTGGCGATCATGGCGTCGTCCTCCACGACAAGCACGCGCAACGCCTTGGTCGCCTCATCGCAAAGCGCGCGGTCTTGTTTGACAAGGCTTGGCCGGGGGCTCGAACTCGCGCTGGCGAAACAAGGCTGGAGAGGTTGGTCGGATCTGGAGCGTACTTTGTCGAATTGGGTCCTTTGACCAGATTGGATGACCATAAATCCCTAACCCTGCACCACGGTACCCCAACGTCGGACAAGCCCCACCTGAAACCGGTCACTCAAGGTCTCGCCCATCGCCATTCATGGCGCCGCGATCGATCTCCGGGCAGACTCGGAAACTACTTAGGCTTTCGCGCGTTTAGTTTATTGCGCGAGGGTCTAGGGTCGAATTTGACCGACAACGCGAACGGCCCTGGGGGCGGCCACGGCGCCGCAGCCAGGTGAATAATTTCCGATACTGGAGGCGCGCCCCCGAACATCGCTTGATGTCCGGTGGACTGGATTCGGCGGTCGGCGTCCTACAACCGAGACAGGAAATCTGAATGACAGGCAAAGGCCCTCTGGACTGCGTAGATGAGAAGACGGATAGGAGCCTACCTTTGACCCTCCCGGTCGAAGGCGCGGACTCCCCGGCACCCCGTGCGAGGATGCGAGGCACACTGTCGCTCTTTCGGGCTGGACTGCTCGGTGAGAGAACGGTCCTGCGACAGCCCGTCGAAGAGCCGCAGCATTCTACCCGAGCCTCCAATCAGCGAATTGAGCGCTCGACTTCAGATAGCGCGACAAGACGCGCATCGAAGGCGCACCTTCCTGGCCGTCAAAACGAACGTGCTCACGGATCGGCGGTCGCCCTCTCGCCACGCC
>JBDTIO010000025.1:0-4775 GCA_039936375.1 Caldimonas sp.
GTGATCGCGCTGATGGCGCCGAGCAGCGGATCGCGCTGCGTGTAGACGCGGCGCTTCTTGCCGTGCGGCGTCAGGTCGCAGGAAAAGATCTGGCCATCGTCCTTCAGGCACTCGCCGGCGCCGAACAACAGCACGTCGCTGACCCGGCCGATCTCGTAGAGCGAATCTTTCTTGCACAGACCGCTCTCGGCGGTGATCAGGTTGGCGAACTCCTCGGTGCGGCTGCGCACGATGGCCGCTGCCTTGTCGAGGATCGCGGCGCGGTCGAAACGCGTCAGCTTCGACTTGTAGGCCTTGGCGATCGAGAAGGCCCGCCGCACGTCTTCGAGCGTCGCCTTCGGCACCGTGCCGATGAGCTTCTCGGTATACGGGTTGAAGACTTCGATGACGCGATCGCGATGCACGCGCTCGCCGCCGATCCGCATCGCTTCACGGTGCAATTCACGGGCATTCATGGGTCTGCTGTCTCCTCTGCGCCGCCCTGGGTGCGACGCACTGATGGAAATCCTGTCCTGCCTATTGTCAACCTGCGCTTGCCCTTCGGTCGTTCGGATCGCCGTCGAACAGCGCAGGCGGTGGCGCAGAATCGGCGACCGCGTGAGGTGTGAGATTCATGTCCGAGCTAGGCCTGTCACCGATCGCCGCCGGCGATCCGAACCTGAGTGTCGCCGACGCCCGAGCCGCCATCGCGGCCGCGCTTCGGCCGATCGACGAGTCGGAGCAGATTCCGCTGGCGGCCGCGCTCGGCCGCGTTCTCGCGTTCGACGTTCTCTCGCCGATTGACGTGCCGGGACACGACAACTCGGCAATGGACGGCTTTGCGTTCAGGGGCTCCGACATCGCTTCGCGCCAGGCGACGGTCCTGCGTATCGTCGGCAGCGCGCTCGCTGGCGCTCCCTATCCAGGCTCGGTCGGCACCGGCGAAGCGATTCGCATCACGACCGGCGCGGTCATGCCGGCCGGGCTCGACACCGTCGTGCCGCAGGAGCTCTGCGCGGTCGATGGCGAGAGCGTCCGCTTCGAATCGAATGCCATCCGCAGCGGCGAGAACCGGCGCCTTCGCGGCGAGGATCTCGGTGCCGGCCGTGCCGCGCTGCGCGCGCGGCGCCGGCTGACGGCCGCCGACCTCGGCCTGATCGCATCGCTCGGGCTCGACGCCGTCGATGTCTTTCGAAAACTGCGCGTCGCCCTGTTTTCCACCGGCGACGAATTGCGCACGGCGGGCCAGCCGCTCGATTCCGGCAGCGTCTACGACAGCAACCGCTACAGCCTGCTCGGCGCCCTGCAGCGGCTCGACGTCGAGGTGATCGATTTCGGCCTCGTTCCAGACAGCCGCGAAGCGCTGCAGGCCACCTTGCAGAAAGCCGTCGAGCAAGCCGACGTGGTCCTGACCAGCGGCGGCGTCAGCGTCGGCGAGGCCGACTACACGCGCGAGATTCTCGGCCGCATGGGCGAGGTCATGTTCTGGAAGGTCGCGATGCGGCCCGGTCGGCCCTTTGCCTTCGGCCCGCTGCGCCGCGTGTCGCCCCGGCCGCCGGCCTGGCTGTTCGCGCTGCCCGGCAATCCGGTGGCCGCGCTCGTCACGTTCTACGTCTTCGCGCGCGATGCGCTGCTCGCGCTGGCCGGCGCCGAGGCACGGCCGCTGCCGGTGCTGCAGGCGCGGTGCGCGACGGCGATCCGCAAGCGCCCGGGTCGCACCGAATTCCAGCGCGCGATCGTCGAGCCCGCGGCCGACGGCAGCTGGCGCGTGCGCCTTACCGGCTCGCAAGGCGCCGGCGTGCTGCGCAGCATGAGCGAAGCCAACGCCTTGCTCGTGCTGCGCCAGGACCAGGGTGGCGTCGCCGCCGGCGAGTTCGTCGACGTCTGGCTGTTCGACGGGTTGACCTGAGCGTTGCTCGTGAAACCGCCAGGGTCGTCGGCCGATCTACTGTGTGGCCTCGCGTCGGCGGCGCGGTCGATCTCGTCAGGGCTGGCCCGTCGACTCGAGCACCTGCCGCAGGTACAGCGCGCCTGCGCGCTGCGTCTGTGGGCCGGGTTTGCCATCGCCGATCTGCCGCCCATCGACACGAGTCACCGGCGTCACGCCGCCGAGCGTGCCGGTGACGAAGGCCTCGTCGGCCGAGTACACCTGCGCCAGAGTGAAATCGCATTCGCGGGCGATGCCGCCCACCGCTGTCCAGGCGTCGATCACGTTGCGCTGGGTGATGCCCTTGAATGAGTAGGCGCCGGTCGAGGTCCACAGCTCACCTTTTCTCGCGACGAAGAAGTTGGTCGAGTTGCAGCTCGCCACGAAGCCGCGCGGGTCGAGCATCAGGGCTTCGTCGGCTCCGGCATGGATGGCCTGTATCAGCGCCTGGATCAGGTTGAGGCGGCTGTGCGAATTCAGGTGCAGGTCGAACACGTCGGGGCCGCTGGTGCGAAAGGTCGACGTGAAGAGCGACAGTCCGCGCGCCTTCGACTCCGGCTTCGGCGTCTTGAACTCGGCGACGATGACGACGGTCGCGGCGCCGATCACGAAGCGCGGATCCTGGTTCGGCGTGCGCTTGACGCCGCGGGTGATCATCAGGCGAATGTGCACGCCGTCGGTCATGGCGTTCTTCGCCAGCGTGTCGTGCACGGCCTGCGTCAGCTCCGCACGGCTCATGCCGATGTCGATCGCGATCGCGCTCGCGCCTTCGTAGAGCCGATCGAAATGCGCTTCGAGGCTGATGATCCGGCCTCTTGTCAGGCGAAGCCCTTCCCAGATGCCGTCGCCGAGCACGAAGCCGCTGTCGAAGATCGAGACGCGGGCTTCGTCCCGCGGCATGAACGCGCCGTTGAGGTAGACCAGTACCTTGTCGTTGCGCGGGTCGACGAGATAGCCCTGGGAGCTCTCGCCCTGGTTGATGGAGTTTGCGGCAGTCATGGCAGTGTCGGCAGTCAGAAATCGAATTCGCGGTGGCGCTCGAGGAAGGCCTTCGTGCGCGGCTGGGTCGGGTGCTTGAGCATCTGGTCAGGCGTTCCCTGTTCGTGAATCACGCCTTCGGCGATGAACAGGACTCTGTTGGCGACGTGATAGGCGAAGCCGATCTCGTGCGTCACCAGCAACATCGTGCGGCCTTCCTCGGCGAGCGAGCGGATCACGCGCAGCACCTCGCCCACCAACTCCGGATCGAGCGCCGACGTGGGCTCGTCGAAGAGCAGCATCTCGGGGTCCATCGCCAGCGCGCGGGCGATGGCCACGCGCTGCTTCTGCCCGCCCGAGAGGCGCGCCGGATACTGCAGCGCCTTGTCGGCCAGGCCGACGCGGGCCAGCTCGACTTGCGCGCGCTCGCGGGCATCGGCCTCGCGCTGGCCGCGCACCGTGCGCAAGCCTTCCATCACGTTGCCGAGCGCGGTCATGTGCGGGAACAGGTTGAACTGCTGGAAGACCATGCCGACGCGCTGGCAGACGCGCGTCAGCTCGGCTTCGTCGTACATGCGCCCGCCAGAGTCGGCCTTGCCGGGGCTCGGTCGGCCGATCGCCTGGCCGCCGAGCTCGACGACGCCCGCGCTTGGCCGTTCCATGAAGTTCAGGCAGCGCAGCAGCGTGCTCTTGCCCGAACCCGAGGCACCGAGGATCGCGATGCGCTCACCGGGCATCACGTCGAGGTCGATGCCGCGCAGCACTTCGTGCGAACCGAATTGCTTGCGCAACCCGGTGACGCGCATCAGGGGCGAGACCAGCGTCATCGTCAGGCGTCCGACCGGTTGAGACGGCGCTCGAGCGCGTAGGTCATCTGCACCAGCGGGAAGAGGAGGAGAAAGAAAACGACGGCAATGACCGTGTAGGTCTCGATCGGGTTGAAGTTCAGCGCGGCCAGGAGCTTGCCCTGCTGAAGCAGCTCGACATAGGCCACGGCCGAGGCGAGCGTCGTCATCTTGAAGATCTCGATGCCGCGATTCGTCAGCGCGGGCAGCATGCGCCGCAGGGCCTGCGGCAGCACGATGCGGCGCATCGCCTGGGCGGCCGTCATGCCGAGCGCACGCGCCGCCTCCGCCTGGCCGCGGTCGATCGACTCGATGCCGCCGCGGTAGATTTCGGCCGAGAACGCGGCCGAGTTGAGCGAGATGCCGAGCGCCGCGGCCGTGAGCGGACCGATCTCGAACGGCAGCAGGATCGGCAGTGCGTAGTAGAACCAGAGGATCTGCACCAGCACCGGCGTGTTACGGAAGAACTCGACGAAGGCCGTGGCCGGCAGGTAGACCCAGCGCGATCGCGAGTGGCGCCCCAGGCCCACGACGAGGCCGAAGCTCATGCCGAGCACCATGCAGATCGCGAACAGGCGCAGCGTGCCGATGACGCCGGCCCAGAGCACGTCGGCGTTCTCGAACACGGGGGCGAAGTTCCAGTGGTACTGCATGTCAGTGCGCCATCCCTTCGCCGCTCGCGGCCAGACGGCGCTCGACGCCGTGCACCAGCGTGCTGGCCGCGGAGATGACGACGAAGTAGATCAGCGCCGTCACGGTAAAGACCTCGAGCGGGCGGAAGGTCTTCTGCGCCACCTCGTTGGCCTCGAACAGCAGGTCCGCGTACGAAATGATCGCGACCAGCGTCGTCGTCTTCATCAGCTCGATCGCGCGCTCGAGGAACGCCGGGATCATGCGCTTGACAGCCTGCGGCAGCACGACGCGCCGCATCACCTGGCGCCGCGTCATGCCGATCGCGCGACCGGCCTCCCATTGCCCACGCTCGACCGAGACGATGCCGCCGCGGAATACCTCGGCGAAGAAGGCCGCTGACTGGATCGAGAAGG
>JBDTIO010000026.1:0-2509 GCA_039936375.1 Caldimonas sp.
AGGCTGCTCGATCCTCTACATCTCGCACAAGCTCGACGAGATCCGCGCCCTTTGCCACCACTGCACGGTGCTGCGCGGCGGCAAGGTCACGGGCGAGGTCGACCCGACCAAGGAAACCAACGCCAGCTTGTCGCGCCTGATGATCGGCGCCGAGCCGCCGCAGCTGCAGCATCGCGAAGCGCGCACCGGCGCCGTCGTGCTCGACGTGAAGCAACTTTCGCTGGCCAAGGACGATCCGTTCGGCACCGCGCTCGATGGCATCTCGTTCGAGGTGCGTGCTGGCGAGGTGCTCGGCATCGCCGGCGTCTCGGGCAACGGCCAGCAGGAGCTCATGCGCGCGCTGTCGGGCGAGGACGTGCGCGCGCCGAAAGGCTCGATCCGTCTGTTCGAGAGCGACATCGCCCGGGCGCGCCCGGGCCTGCGGCGACGCAGGGGCCTGCACTTCGTGCCCGAGGAGCGGCTCGGCCGGGGCGCGGTACCGACCTTGTCGCTGGCGCAGAACACCTTGCTCACGCGCACCCGCGCGGTCGGCCGCTCGGGCTGGATCCGCGTCGGCGACGTCGCCGCGCTGGCCGAGGCGCTGATCCGCCGCTTCAACGTCCGCGCCGGCGGCCCGGGCTCGGCGGCGAAGAGCCTGTCGGGCGGCAACCTGCAGAAATTCATCGTCGGCCGCGAGATCGACGCCGACCCGAAGCTGCTGATCGTCTCGCAGCCGACCTGGGGTGTCGATGTCGGCGCGGCGGCGCAGATCCGCGGCGAGCTGCTGGCCTTGCGCGACAACGGCTGCGCCGTGCTGGTGGTCAGCGAAGAGCTCGACGAATTGTTCGAGATCTGCGACCGGCTCGTCGTCATCGCCCAGGGCCGCATTTCGCCCAGCGTGAAGACGAGCGAGGCGTCGATCGAAATGATCGGCGAATGGATGAGCGGTCTCTGGCAAGGCCACGAGAAAGCGGTGCCGCATGCTGCGCCTTGAACCGCGGCCCGAGCCGTCGCGGGCGATGTCGATCGCCTCGCCGCTGATCGCGCTCGCCATCACCGTTGTCATCGGCACGTTGCTGTTCGTGCTTCTCGGCAAGGACCCGCTGCGCGGCCTCGAGGTCTTTTTCGTCGAGCCGGTGAGGAGCGTCTATGCGTTGAGCGAGCTGGCGATGAAGGCGACGCCGCTGCTCCTCATCGCGCTCGGCCTGGCGGTGTGCTTTCGCTCCAACGTCTGGAACATCGGCGCCGAAGGCCAGTTCATTCTCGGCGCGATCGCGGCGAGCGGCGTCGCCATGCTTGCCACGAAAGACACCGGCCACTGGATCTTCATTCCGGTGCTCGTCGCCAGCGTGCTCGGCGGCATGTTCTGGGCGGCCATCGTGGCGCTGCTGCGCGACCGCTTCAACGCCAGCGAGATCCTCGTCAGCCTGATGCTCGTCTACGTCGCCGAGCAGGTGCTCAACTACTTCGTCTACGGACCGTGGAAAGACCCGCACGGCTACAACTTTCCGCAGACGATCACCTTCCTGAAATCGACGCAGGTGCCACGCCTGTTCGGCAGCTATCGCGTCAACATCGGCGCGGTCGGCGCGCTGCTCGCCGTCGGCGCGTTCTGGGTGCTGCTCTTTCGCACCTACGCGGGCTTCCAGCTGCAGGTCGGCGGCCTCGCGCCGGCGGCGGCGCGCTACGCCGGCTTCTCGTCGCGCAAGGCCTTGTGGACGGCGCTGCTCGTCTCGGGCGGCATGGCCGGCCTGGCCGGCGGTCTCGAGGTCGCCGGGCCGCTCGGCCAGCTGACGCCGCACGTGCCGGCGGGCTACGGATTCGCTGCCATCATCGTCGCCTTCGTCGGCCGGCTGCATCCGGTGGGCATCGTCTTTTCAGCGATCCTGATGAGCATGTTCTACATCGGCGGCGAGCTGGCGCAGTCGCGCCTCGGCCTGCCGCAATCGCTGACCGGCGTGTTCCAGGGCCTGCTGCTCTTCACGCTGCTCGCCTGCGACACCCTGATCGCCTACCGCCTGCGCTGGCAGCCGTCGCGCGGCGCCGCCGGGGCCGCGCCGACGCGCCCACCGACGGCGCCTCCTGCGCTCGACGACGCGGCGCTCAACCCGGTCATCGCCACGACGACATTGCCAGCGAGAGAAGGGGCGTGATGGACCAGGCCGCGCTGCTGATCGCCGCCACGCTCAACTCGGGCACCGTGCTGGCGTTCGCCGCGCTCGGCCTGCTCATCAACGAGCGCGCCGGCATCGTCAACCTTGGCGCCGAGGGCCTGATGCTGGTCGCTGCCGTGGCCGGCTTTGCCACCGCCGTGCATACCGGCAGCGAGTGGGCCGCGTTCGGCGCCGGCGCGCTGGCCGGCGGCGTGCTCGCCGCCGCCTTCGGCGTGCTCGTGATCTGGCTCAACACCAACCAGTACGCCACGGGCCTCGCATTGAGTCTCTTCGGCGCGGGCTTTTCGGCCTTCGCCGGCATCCGCTACACCCAGGAAAAGCTCGGCGAGCGGGCCAGCTTTCACATTCCCTATCTC
>JBDTIO010000027.1:0-16857 GCA_039936375.1 Caldimonas sp.
TCCTGACCTCGCGATTGCGGCCTTCGGTGATAACCACGCGATACCACTGGTTGAGCCCTTCGCCGCCGCCGTTCGCGATCGATTTGAAGGCCGCGCGCTGACCGTCGACCTCGACACCTTGCAGAAGCTGCGCTCGCTCCTCGTCGCCCAGCGTTCCCATGACGCGCACCGCGTACTCGCGCTCGACGCCGAAGCGCGGATGCATGAGCTGGTTGGCGAGGCCGCCGGAATTGGTGAAGAGAAGCAAGCCTTCGGTATTGATGTCGAGCCGGCCAACCGACTGCCACTTGCCCTGTTGCAGCCGCGGCAGACGGCGGAACACCGTCGGCCGGTGCTCGGGATCGTCGTTGGTGACGATCTCTCCGGCCGGCTTGTGGTACGCGATGATCCGCGCCGGCGGCGGCACGATGCGCAGGCGAACCGGCTTGCCGTCGACCTCGACGCGATCGCCGAAGGAGATGCGCTGGCCGGTGTGCGCAGGGTCGCCATTCACCGTGATGCGACCTTCCACGATCATGTCTTCCATGTCGCGACGCGAGCCGACGCCCGCTTGCGCAAGCACCTTGTGCAGCTTGGGCGCATCGGCCTCGGGCGCAAGCACTCTCTTGTGCGTCGCCGCTTCCTCGGTCTCGACGCTGCTTTCCGATTCGATGTCGAATTCGCCGGACAGCACGTGGGCGAAGATCTCGCCTGCTTCGGGCGGCACCGACGGCTGCATTTGCAGCGGCAACGGGCCTTCGAAATTCGGCGGCAGCGGCAGCGCGCGCGCGGCCCCGGTGCTGGCGCCCTCGCCGCGGTGCCGGTCGCGTCGGCCGCGTCGTCGGCCGCGATCACCTCGAGGCGTGTCATCGCCTGCGCGCACGGCCTCGTCGCCTTGCGCCGGACGATCATCCGAACGCGGCGAAGGCTCGCCCGCATTCGTGGGCGCCGCAGGCTCGGCATCGCGCCCGAGTTGGGAGGAAGGGGCGGAGTCGGTGGGAACGTTCATGCGTGTGATTCCAGGGCGGGATCGGCGGGCGGCGGGGCGGGATCGGGAGCGGGAGCGGGAGCATCGGGCGGCAAAAGGTCGACGTTCTCCACCGCAGCATCTGCGAACGACAACGAAGCCTGAGCTATCGCCGCCGCGAGGGCATCGTGGCCGGCGCCTGGCGTTTCGCCAGTGCCGTCGAGGACGGGGAGCTGCTCGAGGCTGGAGAGGCCAAGGTCGTCGAGAAACTGGCGCGTTGTCGCGAACAGGGCCGGTCGACCCGGTGCTTCCCGATAGCCGATGGCCTCGATCCAGCCGCGGTCTTCGAGCTGCTTGACGATCGAGCTTGCTACAGCGACGCCACGGATGTCTTCGATGTCGCCGCGCGTGACCGGCTGCCGGTAGGCGACGATGGCGAGCGTTTCCATCACGGCCCGCGAATAGCGCGGCGGCCGATCGGGGCTGAGCCGCGCCAGGTAGGCGGCCATCTCGGGCCGGCTCTGAAAGCGCCAGCCGCTGGCCAGCGAAACCAGCTCGATGCCGCGACCAACGCAGTCGCGCCCGAGCTCGTCGAGAAGCTCACGAATCGTGTCGGGGCCGATCTCGTCGGCGAACAGCGCGCCCAGCTCGCGCACCGGCATGGGCTGAGTCGAGCAGATGAGCGCGGCCTCGATGACGCGCTTGGCATCCAGGGTCTTCATGTCGTCGTGAAAGTCCTCTGCCGCCAAGCGGCAATCGTCACGCGTGGAACGCGGCGGACCGGCAGCGCTGGCGCATGCCGCTCGTCGAACAGCACCCTCAGGTGCGGTGGTCAGGGTCTATGCCGTCGGACGCTCGGGCGGCGGTTTCGCGTTGTCGCGCCGGCCACCCGCATCGAAGTGCATTGGCGGCTATTGTAGCGAACCTCCGGCAAGCGAGGCCCGGTTGTGCAGGATGCCTTCCCAGGCGCCGGCCAGATCCGCGGGCAATGCGGCACGAAGCGCGATCGGTTGACCGGAAATCGGGTGGGCGAAAGCAAGCTCGGTCGCGTGCAGCGCCTGCCGCTCGATACCCAGCGCCGGACCGCCGCCGTAGAGGCGATCACCGACCAGCGGCAGGCCGCAGGATGCGAGATGAACGCGGATCTGGTGCGTGCGACCGGTGTGGAGCGTGCAGCGCAAGACGCTCAGCTCTTCCGTCGAAGCGAGGCATTCGATATCGGTGCGCGCCGCCTTTCCCGACGCGACCACGGCCATGCGGACGCGCGTCGACGGATCGCGGCCGACGGGCGCCTCGATCGTGAAAACCTTCGTCGGCGGCCGGCCATGGGCGATCGCCAAGTAGCGCCGATGCACCTCGCGCGCCGCGATCGCGCGCACCAGCGCCGTCACCGCCGGCAATGTCTTTCCGACCACCATCAGGCCCGAGGTGTCCTTGTCGAGCCTGTGCACGATGCCAGCCCGCGGCAGCGCCGCGCTGGCCGGATGGCGCGACAGCAGCGCGTTGAGCAACGTGCCCGACCAGTGGCCCGCAGCCGGATGTACGACCATGCCCGCCGCCTTGTTGATGACGAGCAGATGGTCGTCTTCGTGGACGACGACCAGCGGCAAGGCCTCGGCACGGTAGGCCTGGCTCTCGGCCGTCGGCACGAGCGTCACCGAGACTTCCTGGCCGGCGCGAACACGCTGCGCCGGCCCGCTGGCGAGGATGCCATCGACCCGCACCTGTGCCCCGCGGATCAGATTTTGCAAGTGGCTGCGCGAGAACTCGGGCGCCATGGTGACGACCATCTTGTCGAGTCGCTCGCCGTGCTGTGCAGCATCGACGTTCGCCTGCCGCGTCTCGGGCGATTCGTCCTCACTGTCGCCCGGGGCTTCTGCCCCTTCAGGCATTGCGTTTTTCATCATCGCGGGCTGCTCCACCGACCATATAAGATTCGCCCCTCTACTCTCTGCTTCGCATGACGACGATGAAATTCCCGTGGCGCTCGCGCCTGACAGTGTCCACGATTGCCGCGGCCCTCTTCCTCGCAGGCTGCGACACCACGTCGCGTGACGAGACTTCGAAGTGGACGCCGGAAAAGATCTACGCCGAAGCGAAGGAAGAAGCGGCGGCCGGCAACTACGACAAGGCCGCCAAGCTGTACGAAAGGCTCGAGGGCCGCGCCGCCGGCACCGTGCTGGCACAGCAGGCGCAGATCGAGCGTGCCTACCTGCTGTGGAAGACCGGTGAGAAGGCGCAGGCGCTGTCGACTATCGAGCGCTTCCTGAAACTTCATCCGACCAGCCCGGCGTTCGACTACGCGCTCTATCTGCAAGGCCTCATCAACTTCAACGACGACCTCGGCTTTTTGGGCAGCCTCACCGGCCAGGATCTCGCCGAGCGCGACCAGCAAGCCGCGCGCGACGCCTATCAGTCGTTCAAGCAACTGGTCGAACGCTTTCCGCAATCGCCATACGCCGACGACGGACGCCAGCGCATGAACTACATCGTCAACTCGTTGGCGGCCTATGAAGTGCACGTCGCGCGCTACTACTTTCGGCGCGGTGCCTACGTCGCCGCCGTCAATCGGGCCAAACAGACAGTTCTCGAGTTTCAGCAGTCGCCCTCTACTGAGGAAGCCCTTTTCCTCATGGCCCAAGGCTACGACCGTCTCGGCCTCGTCCAGCTGCGCGACGATGCCGAGCGCGTGCTCAAACAGAACTACCCGAACACCGCGCTCGACGTTGCCAGCCTCGGCGTCAACAAGAAGTCGCGCTGGTGGCAGCTTTGGTAGGGCCAAGCCTCTCAGGCGATTAGCGGGCCGGCGACAAGCTCGCCCAGCCATTCGATGGCTTCGTCCACGTTTGCGATGCGCGTCATCGGCGGCAGGGCCGCGAACAGGCGCCGGCCATAGCCCATCGAGGCCATGCGCGGGTCGCAGACGACGAGCAGCCCGCGGTCTGATTCGCTGCGAATCAGACGACCGGCGCCCTGCTTCAGCGAGATCGCCGCCTCGGCGACGAAATAGTCGGCAAAGGGGTTGCGCCCTTGCGCCTCGAGGCGCCGCACCCGCGCCTCGACGAGCGGATCGTTGGGCGGCGGAAATGGCAGCTTGTCGATGATGACGCATTGCAGTGACTCGCCGGGGACGTCCACCCCTTCCCAGAAGCTCTGCGAGCCGACCAGGACCGCGTGCGGTGAAGCGAGAAATCGTTGCATCAGCTGCCGCTTCGAACCCTGGCCCTGAACCAGGACTTCGATGCCGATTCCGTCGGCTGCGAAGTCGTCGCGCAATTGCATGCCAACCGATTGCAGCGAGCGCAAGGTGGTCGTCAGAACGAACGTCCGGCCGCCTAGGGCACGAACGCATCGGCCGGCGAACTCGGCCACTGCCGACGGATGGGTAGCATCGCCCGGCTTCGGGAAGACGCGCGGCACGAAGACACGGGCGTGGCGGCGATAGTCGAACGGACTGCCGAGGCGAAGAACCTTCGCATCGTCGAGGCCCGAGGCTTCGGTGAACCAGCTCAGCCGATCATCGTCACCGAGCGTCGCCGACGTGAAGACCCAGGCCTTGGGCGACGCCAGCATCTGTTCGCGCAGGGCCTCGCGAATGTCGAGCGGCGATTCGACCAGGCGGGCCTGATGAGTCGAGATGTCGATCCAGCGAATCTTTGCCGGATCGGGCGGTCCGGCGAACTGCCGGGCGAGCGCAGCCAGGCGAGCCGCCCGCTCCGCCAGGCGAACGAAATCGGGAGCGAGCTCGCTCACCGTCTCGAGCGCTTCCCGTGCCGCCTGGCAAGACGCCTCGACGGCGCCGAGCGCGGTCGCGAACCCGGACTCGCCACTGCGCTCTCCCCAGCGCAACTTCAGGTTCGCGCGCAGGTCGCCGAGGCTGCCGGTCGCGGCGAGACGCAAATCTCGCGCGCTTTTGTCGCAAGCGGCGGCAATCTCCGGCCAGGGCAGCAAGCCTCGGGCCTGTTGCAGGCCGGCGCCCAGGACATCGCGGGCGAAATCGATCAGCTGCGAAGAGCCGAGCACGGTGCCCAGGAACTGCACGCCGGCCTCGCCGAGCTGGTGCGCTTCATCGAAGATGGCGACTTCGACGCTCGGCAGCAACTCGGCCACGCCGCTGTCTCGCAGTGCCATGTCGGCAAAGAACAGATGGTGGTTGACAACGACCAGGTCGGCGGCCATGGCCTCTCGCCGTGCCTTGTTGACGTGGCACTGGCGCGCTTCGGGGCATTCGCCGCCGAGGCAGTTCTCGCGCGACGAAGTGACGTGCGGGATGATGCTGCTGCGCTCGTCAAGGCCTTCGAGCTCGGCGAGATCGCCGCTGGCCGTCGTCTGTGACCAGGCCTCGATGCGAGCAAGCGCACGGACGGCAAAGCGATCAGGCAGGTGCGCTTCGCTGCGCGCCAGGCCAAGCCGATGCAGGCAGACGTAGCTGCCCCGACCCTTCAGCAACGCGACCGTGACCGGCACGGCCAAGGCAGCCCGCAAGCGCGGCAGATCGCGCAGAAAGAGCTGGTCCTGCAAGGTCTTGGTGGCCGTGCTGAGCAGGGTACGCGCGCCCGAGAGCAAAGCCGGCACAAGATAGGCGAAGGTCTTGCCAACGCCCGTCCCCGCTTCGACGACGAGCGCCGAACGCCCGTCGATCGCCGCAGCGACGGCCCGTGCCATCTCGATCTGCTCCGCCCGTTCGGTGTGATTCGGATCGGCGGCGGCCAACGCGCCGCCGAACGAAAGCGCGGAAACGACCGCGCTTTCCAGGTTCATGCCGGCTGCTGCGGCTCGAGCTCGGCTTCGATGCGCGAGATATGGTCGCGCAGAAGTAGACGACGCTTCTTCAAGCGACGCAACGAGAGATCGTCGCCTCCGGCATCGAGCAGGGCGCGATCGATCAGGTTGTCCAGATCGGCATGCTCGATGCGCATCTCGATGAGGCGCCGGGGCAGTGAGTGAAGGTTGTCGTCCATTGACGCCCTGCGACTCGCGACTAGTTCGCGGTTTTGGGCCTTTTCATGAAGGGCAAACCGATTATAGTTTTCTGTCATGGTCACATCGAGCTTGGGCTACCGTCTTTCGGCAACGACCGGGCTGCACCGTGGTGATCGCGCCTATCAGCAGGATCAGGTGCAGATTCTTCCGCACGCCCGGGTTCCCGGCTGCGTAATGGGCGTTCTGGCCGACGGCATGGGCGGCAAGAGCGGCGGTCGCAAGGCCGCCGATCAGGTCATCCTCACCGCGCAGCAGCTCTTCGAGCGCTACTCGCCGACCCGGGACGATCCGGCCGAAGCGCTCAAGCAGCTCGTTCTCGAAGCGCACCTGATGATCAAGCTGACGGCGATCACTTCCGAAGAAGAGCCGCACAGCACGATCGCCGCGTTCCTCGTCAGCCCGACGCGCGAGTGCGATTTCGTCCACGCCGGCGATTCGCGCATCTACCATTTCCGCGCCGCCGAGATGGTGAGTCGCTCGATCGATCACTCCTACGTGCAGCGGCTCGTCGACGAGCGGCAGATCACCGAGGAAGAAGCGAACAGCCACCCGCAATCAAACCTGCTGACAGGCTGCCTCGGCACCTTCCAGGATCCGCCGTTGTCGCAGAAGCACATCGATCGTCTGGAAATCGGCGACAGCGTCCTTTCATGCAGCGACGGCCTGTGGCACTACTTCACGCCGCGCGAGCTCGGCGCCATCGTCCATGCGCTGCCGCCACGCGAAGCGACCGAGATGCTCGTCGGCAAGGCGCGGCAACGGGCGCGCGGATCGGGCGACAACCTGTCGCTCGCACTGGTCAGGGTCGAAGCGTTGTCCTGAGCGCTCTCACGGGCTCGACGCCGCGCGGGGCACGACCACCGCAGCCGAGGCGCCCGGCGCAGGCAGCGGCGCAGCCGGCGGCTTCTGCGCCAAGCGCTTGGCGGTCCGCTCGATCGTTTCTTCGCGATGATGCGCCGCTTCGGCCCGCCTGGCCTCGAATGCCGCACGGTGGCTCGTCTCGCGCTGTTCTCGCGCAGCTTTTGATTCCTGCGGGCGGGGCTTGAGGCCGATCGCTGTCGACGGCGAGCGCGCAGGGCTCGGCCCACTCCTCCTCCTCGTCGCCTCGTCCTTGGCAACCGCGGGTTGATGCGCACCGGCCGGCTCGCTCGACGGCAATGCCGCCGATGCGGCGCTCGCTGCCCCATGCACCACCCAAGCGCCTCCTCGGCGCGAGTCCTCGGCGTCCTTTTCGGCCAGCTCCCTCCTTCGCTCTTGCGCGCGCTCTCGACGACGCGCTTCGTCGACGACGAGCTGGCGCGCCCGTAGCTGGTCGAGTGTCTTGCGACGATCGGCCTTGGCCTCGTCGAGGCAAGACGTGACGACGAAGCGTTGTCGGCACTCTTGCGCGCGGCTGCTGAAGCGAGCTTCCGCCGCGGCCCGGTCCTGCGCGATATGCGCTCGCTCCGCGCCGTCCGCCGCCGACGTGGACGCGGACGCGGCCGGCGCGGGCGGCGACGAGGCTGGCGATGCCGCTTGCACTGTCACGAGAGCTGCCACGGCAATCAGAAAGCGGATCCGTAGCGAGGCAGTTCGAGGCGAAATCATTTCAGGTCAACGTTGTGTCAACAGTTCGCCGGGCTTCGGCCAGGAATTCCACTGAGCGCATCTCGCGCAGGCGCGAGACGGTGCGCGGAAACTCGTGCGCAAGCGGCCCTTGGGTATACAAGGCTTCAGGCTCGACCGCCGCCGACAGGATGAGCTTGACACGGCGATCGTAGAGCACGTCGACCAGCCAGGTGAAGCGGCGCGCTTCGGAGGCCAGGCGCGGTGACATCTGCGGCACGCCGGAGAGCAGCAGCGTATGAAACCGCGTTGCCAGCTCGAGGTAATCGTTTTGCGAGCGCGGGCCGCCGCAGAGCTCGCGAAAATCGAACCAGACGACGCCGCCGGCACGGCGCCGTGCCTTGATCTCGCGGTGCTCGATCTTCAGCATCGTGCTCTCGTCCGTGGCCTCGGCGAGCCGCTCGAACGCCTCGTTCATGGCTCGGTCGGCTTCGGGCCCGAGCGGCGAGTGATAGAGCTCCACGTCCTGCAGGGTCAACTGCCGGTAGTCGGCGCCGTTGTCGACCTCTACGACCTCGAGCTTGTCCTTCAGCAGCTCGATCGCGGGCAGGATGCGGTCGCGATGCAGGCCGTCGGGGTAGAGCCCGTCGGGCGCAAAGTTCGACGTCGTGACGATGCTCGACCGATGCTCGAACAGGGACTCGAGCAGGCGATGCAGGATCATCGCGTCGGTGACATCTGCCACATGAAATTCGTCGAGGCAGATCAGTCGAAAGCGTCGCGCGATCGACTCGCCGAGATGCTGCAGCGGATCGCTGATGCCGTGCAGATCGGCCAGCTCGCGATGCACCTCGCGCATGAACTCGTGGAAATGCAGGCGGGTCTTGCGTTGCAACGGCACGGCGTTGAAGAAGCAGTCCATCAGGAAGCTCTTGCCGCGGCCGACGCCGCCCCAGAGATAGACGCCGCGCGGAATCGGCGGCCGGGCGATCAGCTTGGCGATCGCGTTGCTGCGTCGATCCTTGTAGTCGGCCCACTCGTTCTCGCAGCGCTCGAGCGCGTCGATGGCGCGCAGTTGCGCCGGGTCTGATCGATAGCCACGTTCGACGAGAGTGCGTTCGTAGAGCTCGCGGACGCCCACCGTAGCCGGGCTCAGAAATTCAGCGCGCGCTTGTCGACGGCCAATGCGGCTTCCTTGGTCGCTTCGCTGAGGCTCGGATGCGCGTGGCAGATACGGCCGATGTCTTCCGAGGAGGCGCGAAATTCCATCGCCACGCCAGCCTCGGCAATCAGCTCGGAAACCATCGGCCCGATCATGTGCACGCCCAGGATCTCGTCGGTCTTGGCGTCGGCGAGCATCTTCACCATGCCGCTTGTGTCGCCGAGTGCGCGCGCCCGGCCGTTGGCCATGAACGGAAACGTGCCAGCGCGATAGCCGCGCCCGGCCGCCTTCAGTTGTTGCTCGGTCTGGCCGACCCAGGCAATCTCCGGGCTGGTGTAGATGACCCAGGGCACGGTGTTGAAGTCGACATGGGGCTTTTGCCCGGCGATTCGCTCGGCAACGGCGACGCCTTCTTCTTCGGCCTTGTGCGCGAGCATCGGCCCGCGCACCACGTCGCCGATCGCCCAGACGTTTTCGAGGTTGGTACGGCAATCGTCGTCGACGCTGACGAAGCCGCGCTCGTCGAGGCTCAGACCGACAGCTTCGGCGTTCAGGCCGATCGTGTTCGGCACGCGGCCGATCGAGACGATGAGCTTTTCGCAGGCCAGCGTCTCTGCGGATCCGGTCGCGTCCGTGTAGGCGACGGACACGCCATCGCCGGTCGATTCGACCTTCGAGATCTTGACGCCGAGAGCGATCTTCAGGCCTTGTCGCGTGAATGCCTTGTGCGCCTCGGCGGCGATCTGCGCGTCGACCGCGCCCAGGAATGTGGGCAACGCCTCGAGAATCGTCACGTCGGCGCCGAGGCGGCGCCAGACCGAGCCCATCTCGAGGCCGATGACGCCCGAGCCGACGATGCCCAGCGTCTTCGGCACGTGGTCGACGGCGAGCGCGCCGTCATTCGACAGGATGACCTTCTCGTCGAAGGCGGCGCCCGGCAACGCGCGGGCGTTGGAGCCGGTGGCGACGATGACGTGTCGGGCCGTGACGGTTTCGGCCTGAGTGCCGGCCGCCGTAATCTCCCATCCGCCTTCGCCCTTCTTCACGAACGAGCCGCGTCCATGAAAAAGCTTGATCTTGTTCTTCTTGAAGAGGTAGACGATGCCGTCATTGTTCTGCTTCACCACGGTCTTCTTGCGCGCCATCATCCTGGCCACGTCGATCCACAGGTTCGACAAGCCGATGCCGTGGTCGGCGAAATGGTGGCCGGCGTGCTCGAAGTTCTCCGATGACTGCAGCAGCGCTTTCGATGGAATGCAGCCGATGTTGGTGCATGTGCCGCCGAGTGCCGGGCCGCCCCTTTCGTTTTTCCACTCGTCGATGCAGGCGACGGAAAATCCGAGCTGCGCGGCACGAATGGCGGCGACGTAGCCGCCTGGTCCGGCGCCGATGACGACGACGTCGAAGGTGTTGGCGGCGGCGGTCGTCATGTCAGATGTCGAACAGCAGGCGGGCCGGATCCTCGAGCGCGTCTTTCATCGCCACCAGGCCGAGCACCGCTTCGCGGCCGTCGATGATGCGGTGGTCGTACGACAGCGCGAGGTAGTTCATCGGCCGCACGACGATCTGGCCGTTCTCGACGACGGCGCGATCCTTGGTCGCATGAACGCCGAGGATCGCGGCCTGCGGCGGGTTGATGATCGGCGTCGACATCATCGAGCCGAACACACCGCCGTTCGAGATCGAGAACGTGCCACCCGTGAGGTCGTCGAGCGAAAGCTTGCCGTCTGCCGCCTTCTTGCCGAACTCGGCGATCTTCTTCTCGATGTCGGCGAAGCTCATCTGGTCGGCGTTGCGCAGGATCGGCACCACCAGGCCGCGCGGCGAGCCGACGGCGATACCGATGTCGAAATAGCCGTGATAGACGATGTCGTTGCCGTCGACCGAGGCGTTGATGATGGGGTACTTCTTCAGCGCCGCGACGGCGGCCTTCACGAAGAAGCTCATGAAGCCGATCTTGACGCCGTGTTCCTTCTCGAACTTTTCCTGGAAGCGCTTTCGCATGTCGATCACCGGCGCCATGTTCACTTCGTTGAACGTCGTGAGGATCGCCGCGGTCGCCTGCGATTGCAGCAGCCGTTCGGCAATGCGCGCGCGCAGCCGGCTCATCGGCACGCGCTGCTCCGGCCGATCGCCGTAACTCGCCGCAGGCGGGCTGGCAACCGCGGGCAGCGTCTTGGCGCTGACGAGAGCAGCGACCGCGGCACCGCTGCGCACTGCGGTCGGCGGTAGCGGCGGTGGCGGCGGCGGGGTTGGCGGAGCGGCTTTCGACGCGCCTGTCGCCTGGGCATCGAGTGCTTCCAACACGTCGCCCTTGGTGACCCGGCCGTCCTTGCCGGTGCCTTGAATCGACCCGGCCGACAGATCGTGCTCGGCCATCAGCTTGGCCGCCGCCGGCATGGCCACGGCGCTCTTGGTTTCTGCGAGCAAGGCCACCTCGGGCGAGACCCCGGGCGTCTCTCCGGGAGCCGGCTCGGCCGTCGGGATGCTGCGAATCTGCATCGCTCCCGACGTCGCCTCTTGTCCTTCGGTGTCGATCTTGGCGATGACCTCATCGCTGATGCAGCTGTCGCCGTCGTTCTTGATCACCTGAGCCAGCACGCCGGCCGCCGGTGCCGGAACTTCGAGCACCACCTTGTCGGTTTCGATTTCGACAAGGATCTCGTCGAGCGCGACCGCCTGGCCGGGCTTTTTCTTCCACTGGAGAAGCGTCGCTTCCGCCACGGATTCCGACAGTTGCGGAACCTTGACCTCGATCACTGACATGTTGTTTGCCTTGTTGTTGCGCCGATGAGCGGCGCGCGCCGCCGTGCGGGCATCATTTCGTCAGCACGAAGCCCTTGAGCTTGGCGAATGCCTGCTCCAGAAGCGCCTTGAGCTGCTCCTGATGCAGGTGCGCGTAGCCCACCGCTGGCGACGCCGACGCCGGCCGGCCGGCATAGCCGAGACGCTGCCCGTCGTTCATGTTCTCGTGGATGTAGTGCTGCACGAAGAACCACGCACCCTGGTTTTGCGGCTCATCCTGGCACCAGACCACTTCGGCCAGGTTGGGATACTTCTTCAGCTCGGTGGCAAACGCCTTGTGCGGGAAGGGATACAGCTGCTCGACGCGGATGATCGCGACGTCGGCGTTCTTGCGCTCGCCCCGGGCGCGAACCAGGTCGTAGTAGACCTTGCCGGAGCAGGCGACGATCCGCTTGACCCGCTCGGCGTTGACCTCGGCGCTCTGCTCGCCGATCACCGTCTTGAAGTCGCCCTTGGTGAAGTCGGTCAGCGGCGAGCTGGCATCCTTGGCGCGCAGCAGCGACTTCGGCGTCATGATGATCAGGGGCTTCCGGAACATCCGCACCATCTGCCGGCGCAACACGTGAAAGATCTGGCTCGCCGACGTCGGCTGCACGACCTGCATGTTGTTGTCGGCCGAGAGCTGCATGAAGCGCTCGAGGCGCGCCGACGAGTGCTCGGGGCCCTGTCCTTCGTAGCCGTGCGGCAGCATCAGCGTCAGGCCGTTGGCACGACCCCACTTCACCTCGCCGGAGGCGATGAACTGGTCGATCACGACCTGGGCACCGTTGGCGAAGTCGCCGAACTGCGCTTCCCAGATGACGAGCGTGTTGGGCTCGGCGCTGGCGTAGCCGTATTCGAAACCGAGGACGGCCTCTTCCGAAAGCAACGAGTCGATGACGACGAACGGCGCCTGCCCATCGGCAACGTGCTGCAGCGGCGTGTAGGTGCCTTCGTCCCAGCGCTCGCGGTTCTGGTCGTGCAGCACGGCGTGGCGATGGGTGAACGTGCCACGCGCCGAATCCTCGCCCGACAGGCGCACCGCGTAGCCGCTCGCCACCAGCGAAGCGAACGCAAGATGCTCGCCCATGCCCCAGTCGACGCGGATGTCGCCGCGGCCCATCGCGGCACGGTCGGCCAGCACCTTCTCGACCAGTGGGTGCACCTTGAAGTTGGCGGGCACGGTGCTGATGCGCTCGGCCAGGCGCTTGATCTCGGCCATCGGCAGCGCCGTGTCGGCGGCGTCGGTCCACTTCTTGCCGAGGAAGGGCGACCAGTCGACCGCGTACTTGCTCTTGTAGTTGGTGAGCACCGGGTCGTAGCTGCTCTTGCCGGCATCGAGCGCGGCGCGCGTGGCCTTGACCATCGCGTCGGGCCCCTCCAGCGGAAGCACGCCTTGAGCGACCAGCTTGTCGCCGTAGAGCTTCCTCGTCCCCGGGTGCGCCGCGATCTTCTTGTACATCAACGGCTGCGTCATCGCCGGCGTGTCCTGCTCGTTGTGGCCAAGCTTGCGAAAGCAGACGATGTCGACAACCACGTCCTTGTTGAAATCCTGGCGGAAGTCGAGCGCGATCTGCGTGCACAGGACGACCGCTTCGGGGTCGTCGCCGTTGACGTGCAGCACCGGCGCTTCGATCATCTTGACGACGTCGGTGCAATAAAGCGTCGAGCGCGAATCCCGTGGATCCGAGGTCGTGAACCCGATCTGGTTGTTGATGACGACGTGCACCGTGCCGCCGGTGTAGTAGCCGCGCGTCTGCGCCAGGGCCAGCGTCTCCATCACCACGCCCTGCCCGGCGAACGCCGCGTCGCCATGGACGATGATCGGCAGCACGGTGTCGCCTTCGGTGTCGCCGCGCCGATCCAGTCGCGCCTTGACCGAGCCCTCGACCACCGGGTTGACGATCTCTAGGTGCGAAGGATTGAACGACAGGCTCAGGTGCACCGGGCCGCCTTCGGTCGCGATGTCGCTGGAGAAACCCTGGTGGTACTTCACGTCGCCCGAAGGCAGGCTCTCCGGGGCCGTGTGATCGAACTCCGCGAACAGGTCCTTCGGCATCTTGCCGAGCGTGTTGACGAGCACGTTGAGTCGGCCGCGGTGCGCCATGCCGATGACGATTTCCTGTACGCCCTTGGCGCCGCCGCGCTGCACGAACTCGTCCATCGAGGCGATAAAGCTCTCGCCGCCTTCGAGCGAGAAGCGCTTCTGGCCGACGTATTTGGTGTGCAGGTAGCGCTCGAGCCCTTCGGCCGCGGTAAGGCGGTCGAGAACGTGCAGCTTTTCCTCGGCACTGAAATTCGGCTTCGAGCGGATCGCCTCGAGCCGCTGCTGCCACCAGCGCTTTTCGGTCGGCTCCGTGATGTGCATGTACTCCGCGCCGATCGTGCCGCAGTAGGTCTCGCGCAGCGCCTGCACGATCTCGCGCAGCGTCATGTGCTCGGCAGTCGTGAAGTAGGTGTTCGTGGCGCTGAACACCATGTCCATATCGGCCTCGGAGAGGTCGTAGAACGCCGGCTCGAGCTCGGGAATCTTGGGGCGTTCGGTGCGCTTGAGCGGGTCGAGATCGGCCCAGCGCGAACCGAGCGAGCGGTAGGCGGCGATCAGCGACTGAACGTAGACCTGCTTCCTGGCGACGGCGAGGTCCTCGCTCGAGGCGCGGTTGCCGAACGCATTGGCCTTGGCCCGCTGCGCAAACGATTCGACCACCGGTGCGTGCGCGATGTCGCGGGCCGTGGAACCGTCGGCCGCGGGCACGTGCTGCAGCGCGTCGAAATAGGCACGCCACTTGTCGGGGACGGATCCGGGGTTGTCGAGATAAGCCTCGTAGAGCTCTTCGACATACGGCGCATTACCGCCGAACAGGTACGAGTTCGCCCTGCTTTCCTGCATCATTTCGCTCACCTTTCACGCCGGTTTCCGACGTTGCAGTGGGTTAAGAAACCTTCCGTGAATCGGCTCCACCGCCTCACGGATCGCGACCCTCCTCGCTCGCTTGCCAGAGCAGGCGAACGGGAAGGACCTCAGTCGTCAATGACTGTAACACTGGGGTGCGAGCCCTCTTTTGCAAGTCACGGCGAGAATTCGTGACGCCTGACTCGCTAGGCCAGCCGTCGCCGCGCCTCCTCGTACTCGCGTGCCAGGCGCGCAATCAGCTCGCTTGCCGGCACGACGCTCTTGATCGCACCGATGCCCTGGCCACAGCCCCAGATGTCCTTCCAGGCCTTGCGCGCGTCGCCGCCGAAGTTCATCTTGCTGGGGTCGCTCTCGGGCAGCGCTTCGGGGTCCAGGCCGGCGTTGCGGATCGAGCCTTTGAGGTAGTTGCCGTGGACGCCGGTAAAGAGGTTGGAATAGACGATGTCGTCGCTGCTGCTGGCGACGATCATCGTCTTGTATTCCGGCGCCGCACGCGCTTCGTCGGTGGCAATGAAAGCCGAACCGATGTAAGCGAAATCCGCGCCCATCGCCCGTGCCGCAAGCACGCCGCCCCCGCTCGAGATCGCGCCCGACAACGCAATGGGGCCGTCGAACCATTCGCGGAGCTCGGCGATCAGCGCGAACGGACTCTTGACGCCGGCGTGTCCGCCGGCGCCGGCGGCGACCGCGACCAACCCGTCGGCGCCCTTCTCGATCGCCTTCCTGCCGAAGGCGTTGTTGATGATGTCGTGCATCACGATGCCGCCCCACGCGTGCACGGCGTCGTTGACGTCGGTGCGTGCGCCGAGCGAGGTGATGACGATCGGCACCTTGTACTTGGCACACATCTGCATGTCGTGCTCGAGCCGGTCGTTGCTCTTGTGCACGATCTGGTTGATCGCGAACGGCGCTGCCGGCCGCTCGGGGTGCTCGCGGTCCCACGCCGCCAGCGCCTCGGTGATCTCGGCGAGCCACTCGTCGAGCTGCTCGGCCGGCCGGGCGTTGAGTGCCGGCATCGAACCGACGACGCCGGCCTTGCATTGCTCGATGACCAGCTTCGGGTTGCTGATGATGAACAGGGGCGCGCCGATGATCGGCAGGGCCAGCGAGCGAAGGGCGGCGGGCAGCGGCATGGAGTTCCTGGGTGGATTGGCGGGCGCGAAGAAGGCGCGATTCAGTAGGCTTCGACGGGCAGCGCGTTGACGCTCGTCGCGCCTTCGATGATGGCGTCGCGCAGACCCGCTGCCTTGCTGAGCAGGTGCTCGGCATAGAAGCGCGCCGTGACGACCTTGGCCTCGAAAAAAGCGGCGTCGCCGGCGCGAGCGGCGAGCGCACGTTCGGCCGCGAGCAGTGCGCGCGCCATCTGCCAGCCGGCCATCACGTTGCCGGCCAGCATGAGGTATGTCACCGAGCCGGCGAATACCGCGTTGGGGTCGGTCTTGCTTTCGCTCACGATGAAATCGACGACTTGTTCGAAGGCTTCGCGCGCCACCTTGAGGCGCTTTTTCATGGACCGCGCAGCATCGCTTGAGCTCGCAGCCAGCGAGACTTCGGTGGCCTCGATCTGCACCGCGATCGCCTTCGCGACGCGGCCACCGTCTCGCGCCGTCTTGCGGCCGACCAGGTCGTTGGCCTGGATCGCGGTCGTGCCTTCGTAAATCGTCAGGATGCGTGCGTCGCGCAGATACTGAGCCGCGCCGGTCTCCTCGATGAAACCCATGCCGCCGTGCACCTGCACGCCCAGGCTCGCCACCTCGATGCTCATCTCGGTGCTGTAGCCCTTGACGAGCGGCACCATGAATTCGTAGAAGGCTTGCTTCTGCTTGCGCGTTTCCGGATCCTCGCTGTGATGGGCAACATCGAATGCCGCCGCGGCGACGATCGCCAGCACCCGGCACCCTTCGGTATAGGCGCGCATCGTCATCAGCATGCGCCGGACGTCGGGGTGATGAATGATTGTCGCGCTGCCGGCGACCGAGCCGTCGACCGGCCGCGACTGCACCCGCTCTTTCGCGAACGCCGCCGCCTTCTGGTAGGCCCGTTCGGCCACCGCGATGCCCTGCATGCCGACCGCGTAGCGGGCCGCATTCATCATGATGAACATGTACTCGAGACCGCGGTTCTCTTCACCGATGAGTGTGCCCAGCGCTCCGGGAACGGGAGCGACCCCGCTTTCGCCTCGGCCCTCGGTACCGGCGACGCCTCGGTCGCCGAACTGCAGCACCGCTGTCGGGCTGGCCTTGATGCCGAGCTTGTGCTCGATGCTGACGCACCAGGCGTCGTTGCGCGCGCCCAGCGTGCCGTCGGCCGTGACCAGGAATTTCGGCACGATGAACAGGCTGATGCCCTTGACCCCTTGCGGCGCGCCGACGACGCGGGCCAGCACGAGATGGACGATGTTCTCGGCCATGTCGTGCTCGCCGTAGGTGATGAAGATCTTGGTGCCGAAGAGCCTGTAGCGACCATCGCCGAGCGGCTCGGCGCGGGTGCGCACGAGAGCCAGGTCGCTGCCGGCCTGCGCCT
>JBDTIO010000028.1:0-3032 GCA_039936375.1 Caldimonas sp.
GAACGGGCCGCGCTTTTCGGTGTGGCACGTGTAGCACGTCTGGTTAACAGACGCCTCGACGAGCATCGACGGGCTGGTCGAGCCGTGCGGGTTGTGGCAATCGCTGCACGCCATGCGGCCATCGCGCAGCGGGTGCGACGATGTCTTCTGAAAGTCGGCCTGCTGCTGCTTGTGGCAGCTGAAGCACACCTCGGACTCGGTCGCCTTGGCCAGCACCGGGTCGGGCCCCGTATGCATCTTGTGGCAGTCAGCGCACGCGACCCCGGCACGTTCGTGCGCACCGGAATGCCAGGCGTTGCGCGCGCCTCCCTGGTGGCAGCCCAGGCACGGCTGGTTGCGCTGCTCGACCGTGAGCGGCGAATCGTGCTCGAAGGTGATGATCTTCGTCTTGTCTCCACTGGCCGCGTGCCGGGCGCCCGGCCCGTGGCAAGCCTCGCATTGCAGGCCCCCGGGGCCGAATGGCGTGTGCAAATCGTGGCGCTGGGCGTGGCGGCTTCTGAAGATGGCTGTCGGGAGATAACCCGGGCTCGCATCGCCGTGGCACCCGAGACAGGTATCGGCGCCCTTCTCGGTGTATTCGGTTCCCTGTCCGACCGCCGCCGGCGCGGACGCAGCAGTCGACGCCAGCACCGGCGCCGATGCCGCCGGGGCGGTCGCCGGGCCCTGTGCCAAGGCGATCGATGCCGCGCTGCACGCTACCAACGCGATGAGCGTCCGGGCCACTGACCGTAACTTGCGCATTGCCACACTCTGGGCCGCGGCGCCATTCGCGGTCGGATCCACGCGGAGGCCTGTTGCGGACGATCGACCGTCGTGTTCGGCGAGCCAGCGACCCACGGGCCGGGATTGGGTTAGGCGGCGCAGAGCGCCGGCGTCCCGGTCGTCGTCGAGTGCAACGTCGTCGCCATCCACACCTGCAACACCTGTCACGATCAGTCGGCAAGCGCCGCCGCGAGGACCACGAGGGCGTCGATGCGAGCCTCGAACAAGTACTTCATCCGTCCCCCTCTTCGCGTTCGGACAGGTGCGACCCGGCACCCGGGGCACACGGCGCGCTTCGTGGCGCACAACGTCGAAGCGCCGGTTGTAGTCGCCACCGGACGCTGCGAATTGCGCTAGATCAAGGCGGCTCGTAAAAAGAGCGCCGACGCGCACACCGGCTCGGCGGCGCGGGGCTTTTTCGCCTCAGGGGAAACGCGAATGCCGGTGCAGTTTCGCGGCCCTCTTGATCTACCGCAAGCCGGCGCCCGGCCCCGTCGCTAATCTTCGCCGAACTTCAGCACGCCATGGCCCCGGCCGCGGGTGCACATGCAAGGGCAAGGGAGCAGTTGCGCAGTGAATCCGTACGTCGTCTTCCTGCTGTACCTGATGGCGATCCTCTCCTTCGTTGCCATCACGCTGCTGCTCAACGGTGCCCTCGGCCCCAAGCCCGTCGCCTCGGCGATCAAGCTCGAGCCCTTCGAATGCGGCGCGACGCCGGTGAGCACGCTCAACGTCAAGGCGGTCCCGATCAAGTACTACGCGGTTGCGATTGTCTTCATCCTGTTCGATCTCGAGACGGTCTTTCTCTTCATCCTCGCCCTCGGCGCCCAGCCGCTCACCGGCTTCATGCTGTTCACGCTGCTGCTGTTCCTTTTCCTCGTCGTCCTGCTCCTGCTCTACGTATACAAGGCGCGCCTGCTCGAGGCGGTGACGAGGTAGCCATGAGTCTGCGCCAGCCGTCCACAGAGGCATGTTCCCGCCAGGCGGCGCACGTCGCCCGAGGGCTGCAAGCGTGAGCGCGCGAATCGTTCCGATCGCTCCGGCCACGTCGCGCGGCGCCAAGAGCGCCGCCTTTGAATACCTGACGACGCGCAAGGACGAGCTGGTCGGCTGGGCGCGCAAGTTCTCGCTCTTTCCGTACCCGTTCGTGACCGCCTGCTGCGCCATGGAGTTCATGGCCGTCAGCGCTTCGCCCTACGACACCGACCGCTTCGGTGCGGCGCTGCCACGCTTCTCGCCGCGTCAGGCCGACTTGCTGATGGTCGTGGGCACGGTGACACACAAGCAGGCGCCGGTGCTGCTCAAGGTCTACGAGCAGATGTGCGAGCCGAAATGGGTGATGGCGTTCGGCGTCTGCGCGACGAGCGGCGGCTTCTACCAGAACTACGCGGCGCTACCCGGCATCGACCGGATCATCCCGGTCGACGTCTACGTGCCTGGTTGCCCGCCGCGGCCCGAGATCGTGATCGACGGCATCATGCAGTTGCAGGACAAGATCGCGCGATCGAGCCATCCCATCCTGACGCAGAGGTTCTGAGCGTGGCCGCGACCGCCCTCGAGACGTTGCAGCAGGCGCTGGCGCCACAAGGCGAGACGGCGACCCTCTCGCATGGCACGCTCGTCCTCCTGCTGACGCCGCCCGAGCTGCTGCCAACGGTTCTTCGCCTACGCGACGAGCTTGGCTTCGACGTCTTTCTCGACGTCACCGCCGTCGACTGGCCGGTCGAGGCGCTGCGCTTCGAAGTCGTGCATCACTTCTATTCCACCGGGCGCAGGGTCCGGGTACGCCTGAAGACCCGCGTCGCCGAGGCTGACCCTTGCGTCGACTCGCTCGTCGGCCTTTACGGCTCGGCCGCCTACATGGAGCGCGAGTGCCACGACATGTACGGCATAGGCTTTCGGGGCAACGCCGACCTGCGTCCGATCCTCCTCTACGAAGGGTTCGCCGGCCACCCGCTGCGCAAGGACTACCCGAAGCTGCGCGAGCAGCCGCTCGTGCCCTACCGCAACTGAGCACACAGTCGTGGACACGCCGTTTCCGAACCCCGTGCGGCCGCTCTTCGCGACGCCGCCGCGCGACGACTCGGTCATCGTCAACATCGGCCCTTCGCATCCGGCGACCCACGGCACGGTGCAGATCATCGCCGAGCTCGACGGCGAGCACGTGCTGCGCACCGACATCCACTGCGGCTACCTGCACCGCGGCTTCGAGAAGGAGTGCGAGGACCACACCTGGCACAACCTCATTCCCTACGTCGACCGCCTGAACT
>JBDTIO010000029.1:0-6037 GCA_039936375.1 Caldimonas sp.
GGAGAATCGGGCGGCACCACGATGACCGAAGGCGCCAGTCCGATCAGGGCCACCGGCACCAGGTCTTCCGGCTTGTACGGAATGCTCTTGCGGATCATGGCGTTCGACAGCACGCCTGCCGAGCTCACCAGGAACGTGTAGCCGTCGGGCGCTGCCTTGGCGACGAGGTCGGTGCCGAGCACCGTGCCGGCGCCGGGCCGGTTGTCGACGATGATCGTCTCGCCGAGCGCTTTGGCCGCTCCTTCCGCGGCGACACGGCCGAGCAGGTCATTAGCGCCGCCGGCCGCGAACGGAACGACGAAGTGGATCGGCTTCACGGGCCACGCTTGCGCCTGCGTGGCCAACGAAACGACGATGCCTGCGAGGCCGAGCAAGGCCAGACGAAGGTGCAAGAAGTTCATGCGAGTCTCCCGAAATCCCGTTCGGTTTTTACCTCAGAAGCGAGCGGCGCGCGCACTCTGCCGACGGCGCGAGTCTCGGTGACAATCGCTTCCCTCCGCCCGACCTCGCGAGCCCGCCATGCGTCCTCATTGCAGCCATCTGGAGACGATCCGCACCGTGACGCCGAGCGCACTCGGTTGCGAGGAGTGCCTGGTCGCGGGTGACACGTGGGTGCACCTTCGGATTTGCCGCAGCTGTGGCCATGTGGGTTGCTGCGACGACTCGAAGAACCGGCACGCGACTCGGCACTTCAAGGCCACGCAGCACCCGATCATCGAAGGCTACGACCCGCCAGAGGGCTGGGGCTGGTGCTTCGTCGACGAGGTCACGTTCGAGCTCTCGGATCGGAAGGCGCCGCACAACGGGCCGATTCCGCGCTACTACTGAACTGACGCCGGTTCGTCAGCTTGGCCTCGGCGCGCCGTGGACGATCGCCTGGGGCGAGCTCGAAGACGATTCGCCCCAGGCTTTCAGCCCTTGCGCGAGCGCTGGATCAGCGCATCGGCCACCAACAGCGATTTCGCTTCGCTGGTTGCCAGTGCCGGCGAGGTCAGGAACCGGCCCTGGATCGTCAAGCTCGGAACGCCGTCGATCTTGTAGTCGGCTGTCATCTTCTTCGAGCGTGCCACCGAGGTCGCCACCGAGAACGACTTGAAGGCGGCCAGAAACTTCGCCCCGTCGCCGCCGTTCTTGGCGACGAGGGCGGCGATGTCTTCGGGCTTGTCCAGGCGCAAGCGATCGACGTGCACGGCTGAAAAGATCTTCATCTGCATTTTGTCGACGAGACCGGTTGTCTCGAGCGCGTAGTACGTATGCGCGAAGTTGTCGGCATTGAAAAGGAAAGGCACCGGCACCCGCTTGAGCACGACGTCTGCGGGCAAGCCATGCGCCCACGCTTCGAGGATCGGCTCGAAAGCGCTGCAATGCGGGCACCCGTACGAGAAGAACTCGAGCACCTCGATCTTGCCCGGGCTCGACGTTGGCTGCGGTGGCTCGATCTTGGTGTAGTCGCGAGACTCGACCGGAGTGAAGGTCTCGGCACTGGCCGCTTGGGCACCCAGCAGCGAGGCGACAGCGCCGGAAGCGACGAGGGCAGTGGAGAAATCGCGGCGTTTCATGGGCATGGCATCGTTGGAAGTCGATCAGAGACTCGAATGGTGGCACGGAGTTCAACGCGGCGCCTCGCGACGGCGCCGACAGCAGGCGGATGTCACGGAGGCTGCACCTTGATCCGGATCGCGACGATGGCGTGGCCGCATTCCCGCAAGCGACCTTCGAATCGCGGTGCGAGCTGGCGCAGCTTGGCGGCGACTGCGGCGTTGGCGCCGAGCAACGACCAGCCGTCTTCGTCGAGCGGGCCCGGGCGGACGCTGGCCGTGAGCCCCGGCGGCAAAAGAGGAAGGATCGTCTGGAACATCGCGTTCGATTCGCGCAGGCGGTCGACCAGGCGGGTCAGGACGGGGCTCGAGCGCATCACCTCGCCCAGGGCGACGGCGGCAGGCACGGCGAGAGGTCGGCGGGTCACGGCAAAAGTCTAACGCCGGGCCCGAATGTTAAAATTTCGGGTTCTGCGCGCCTTGTGGCGACCCTGCCTCGCCTTGCATTTGCGGCGCCCAGCCGCACTTCCGGACGAGTTTCGCTGTCCGCGACGCCACCTCTAGAAGGCGGCTCGGCAGGTCCGCGCACCCCCGAATTCCTCAACCTCGCATCCGCATGTTGCCCAAGCTTCTCACTTCGATCTTCGGCAGTCGCAACGACCGGCTGCTGAAACAGTACCGCCAAGTCGTGCTGAAGGTCAACGTCCTCGAACCGACCTTCGAGACGTTGAGCGATGAAGCGTTGCGGGGAAAAACCATCGAATTCCGCCAACGCGTCGCTGGCGGCGAGAGCCTCGACGACCTGATGCCCGAAGCATTCGCGGTCGTTCGCGAGGGCGGAAAGCGCGCGCTCAAGATGCGGCACTTCGACGTTCAGCTCATTGGTGGCATGGTCCTGCACGACGGCAAGATCGCGGAGATGCGCACCGGCGAAGGCAAGACGCTGATGGCGACGCTGGCGGTGTACCTGAACTCGCTGACGGGCAAGGGCGTGCATCTGGTGACCGTCAACGACTATCTGGCGCGCCGCGATGCCGAATGGATGGGTCGGCTCTATGCCTTCCTGGGCCTGACGGTGGGCGTCAACCTGCCGCAGATGTCGCGTGAGCAGAAGCAGGAGGCCTACGCGGCCGACATCACCTACGGCACCAACAACGAATTCGGCTTCGACTACCTTCGCGACAACATGGTCCAGGACACGCGCGACCGGGTGGCGCGCGGCCTCGCCTACGCGATCGTCGACGAGGTCGACTCGATCCTGATCGACGAGGCGCGCACGCCGCTCATCATCAGCGGCCAGGCGGAAGATCACACCGAGCTCTACGTCAGCATCGATGCCGTCGTACCGAAGCTCAAGAAGCAGATCGGCGAGCTCGATCTGCGCACCGGCGAAGGCGTGATCGATCCGGGCGACTTCACCGTCGACGAGAAGTCGCATCAGGTATTTCTCACCGAAGACGGTCACGAAAATGCCGAGCGCCTGCTGCGCGAGGCCGGCCTGCTCGTCGAGGGCGCGAGCCTGTACGACCCGGCCAACATCACGTTGATGCACCACGTTTACGCGGCGTTGCGCGCCCGACACCTCTACAACCGCGACCAGCACTACGTCGTGCAGCCCGGCGAAGACGGGCGCGGCGAAGTTGTCATCGTCGACGAATTCACGGGCCGCCTCATGACCGGCCGGCGCTGGAGCGACGGCCTGCACCAGGCAGTGGAAGCGAAAGAGCGGGTCGCCATCCAGAACGAGAACCAGACGCTCGCGTCGATCACGTTCCAGAACTACTTTCGCATGTACGGCAAGTTGTCCGGCATGACCGGCACGGCCGACACCGAGGCCTACGAGTTTCAAGAGATTTACGGGCTCGAGACGGTAGTCATTCCGCCGAATCTGCCAACCATTCGCAAGGACGAGCTCGACCTCGTCTACAAGACCAGTCGAGAAAAATTCGAGGCGGTGATCGAAGACATCCGCGATTGCCACACGCGCGGCCAGCCAGTGCTCGTGGGCACCACGTCGATCGAGAACTCCGAGCTCATCTCGGGCCTGCTCGACAAGGCGAAGCTTCCGCATGCCGTGCTCAACGCCAAGCAGCATGCGCGCGAAGCGGAAATCGTGGCCCAGGCCGGGCGGCCCGGCGTCATCACGATCGCCACCAACATGGCCGGGCGCGGCACCGATATCGTGCTCGGTGGCAATGTCGAGAACCAGGTCAAGGTCATCGACCTCGATGAGGCGGTTCCGGCGTCCGAGAAGACGGCGCGAGCCGATCAGCTGGCGGCCGAGTGGCAGGGCCTGCACGACGCCGTGAAGGTACAAGGGGGGCTGCGCATCATTGCCACCGAGCGGCACGAGAGCCGGCGGATCGACAACCAGTTGCGTGGCCGCTCGGGCCGCCAGGGCGACCCGGGCTCGTCGCGTTTCTATCTATCGCTCGACGATTCGCTGATGCGCATCTTCGCCGGCGAACGCGTGCGCAGCATCATGGAGCGGCTGAAGATGCCCGACGGCGAGGCGATCGAGGCCGGCATCGTCACGCGTTCGATCGAGGGGGCGCAGCGCAAGGTCGAGGCGCGCAACTTCGACGTCAGAAAGCAACTGCTCGAGTACGACGACGTTGCCAATGACCAGCGCAAGGTCATCTACCAGCAGCGCAACGACATCCTCGAAGCCGAGAGCCTCGCCGCGCAGATCGCCAACCTGCGCAAGAGCACGATGCACGACGTGGTGCGCACTTTCGTGCCGCTCGAGAGCGTCGAAGAGCAGTGGGATCTGCCCGGCCTCGAGAAGACGCTACGCGAGGAGTGGCAGCTCGACGTACCGGTGGCCGCCGAAGTGGAAAAAAGCAGTGCCATCAGCGACGGTGATGTCGTCGAGCAAGTGCAAAAGGCCGCCGACGATACGTTCCAGTCCAAGGTCGACCGTGTCGGTATCGAGCAGTTCACGCCCTTCATGCGAATGATCCTGCTGCAATCGATCGACCAGCACTGGCGCGAACATCTGGCCGCGCTCGACTACCTGCGCCAGGGTATCCACCTGCGAGGCTATGCCCAGAAAAATCCGAAGCAGGAATACAAGCGCGAGGCATTCGAGTTGTTCGAGCAGTTGCTCGACGTCGTGAAGATGGACGTGACCCGCGTGCTGATGACCGTGCGCATCCAGTCGGAAGAAGAAGTGGCGCGTGCCGCCGAAGCGCTGGAGGAGAGGGCGGAGCACATCAGCAACGTCACCTATACGCATCCCAACGACGACGGCAGTGTTTCATCGGAGGAAGGCGGTGCTGCGGGAGCCGACGCCGTGCTGGGCGCGGTGGCTGCCGGCATGTCCGCAACGCACGCCGCGGCGGTGCCGAAGGTGGGCCGCAATGATCCTTGCCCGTGCGGCAGCGGAAAGAAATACAAGCAGTGTCACGGGAAGCTGGCGTAGCCAGCGAAACGGGGCGCGACGAGCCTATCGCGGCGGCCCGGAAGCCGAATCGAACGCCCGGGTCAGTGTTGCCGAAAGTATTGGCATCCGGACCGGCTTCTCGCTGAAGACGAGGTCGTATTTCTTGACCGCTTCGGCAATCTCTTCTCTCCCACCAGCCCCGAGAGCACCTGCGCCTCGCGATTCGCCATCACGGCTCGCGCATCCGCTCGAATGCATTTTCGATCCTCCCAAGGCACCGGTTTGCGCCGCCGAAGTCTTGCGCTCCTAGGGCCGGCCACGACGAACCGGGGAAAACATGCAAGTAAGCCGGGAAGTCGGGTAACCGGCTACGTCTCGAGGGGAATCGATACGCAGCCGACCGCTTGAATGCCGGATGCGCGCCGCAGTGACGCCAAGTCGTCACGCCAATGTGTTTCCCACAGCACACCAAGGAGGTTGCGTGACTTTTGACCCATCGAGAATCCTTCACAAAAAGAAGCGATGAACAGCTTCAAGTCTTGGAATCGACCGTGAATGATGCTCTTCAAAATTGCGCCGGTCAAAATCAATGCAGACTGCCCATTGGTGACTTGGGCAAAATAAAGTCCCTGAAGGCCGACCTCGCCGAATTCATCGGTGCCAAAGCCACTCAGAACATGCCAGATGTCGTGCGTCTGACGCAAGCGCAGCCTCAGAAAATGCATCTTGTGACGCGGCGCGACGTTCTCATAGAAGTCTGGTTGGAGACCGTGGGCAAGCATAAAACGGCCGTAGGCGCCACCCAGGGTCTGCTCGGGAAGTTTCGCCAGATCCGCGACTTCGTAATGAGGTGGACGATACTGATCGCGCCAAAGATGGTCGAGGTCCGCGTCGGAGAAAGGGTCGGTGATTCGGCCTGCAAGTCGGTCCACCTCGGCGAGATTGTCTTGTCGATCGCCCATGATGAAGACATACCTTACCGCACCGGGCTTGCGACCAAGTTGGACCATCGCGTATAGAGATGCGAGGTTATTTTTCAATCGAAAGAAGCGGCCCATGACGGTTGACTCCTCGGCTCGGCCCGGTCGAAACTTCCGACGCCCGCTGGCTGCGC
>JBDTIO010000030.1:0-3614 GCA_039936375.1 Caldimonas sp.
AGCGGCAAGCTGAAGGCTCTGGCGACGACCGGCCCAAAGCGCTCACCGCTTGCGCCGGAGTTGCCGACAATGATCGAGGCAGGCGTTCCCGGCTTCGAGATCAGCGCCTGGTACATGGTCTTCGCGCCGAGAAAGACGCCGCCTGAGGTGCTCGAGAAGCTCAACCACGCGATCAACACGGCGCTGGCCGATCCGGAGTTCGCCAAGCAGATGGCGGCGCAGGGTGTCGTCTTCGTCGGTGGCAGCCTAGCCCAATCCGATGCTTTCCTGAACAGCGAGATCAGTCGCTGGGGCACCTTGATCAAGGCTGCCGGCATCAAGGCCGAGTGAGCGTGCCGCTCTTCGACATGCATTCGCATTGGGGCACCGAGCGTGGCTACGTGCTGCGCTCGGCCGATGCGCTAGCGCAGCAGCAGAACACCTGGAAATCGACGCCGCGCTACGACAGCGAGGAAGAGATGGCGGCCTACCTGCGCGCCAACAACGTGCGCACGATTCTCGACTTTGGCTTCACCAAGAACCTGCGCCTCGACGAGATCGCGCCGTTGCACGACTACGCGATTGAAACGCAGGCCCGCTTCGCCGACTGCATTTTCGGCAATTGGCTGCAGATTGATCCGCGTCTGGGCCAGGCTGGCGCCGAAGAGCTCGAGCGCTGCATTCGCAAGAGCAGCGGCTTCGTCAGCCTCTGCGTCTCGGCGTCGGGCACCGGCTTCGCCGCCAGCGACCCGATCTACGGCCCGTTCTACGAGGTGGTGCAGACCTGCGGCCATCCGGTGCTGGTGCTGGTCGGCCATACCGGCGCCGGAGCCGGGCTGCCGGGCGGCGCCGGCATCAAGCTCGATCTGTGTCACCCGCGCTACATCGATGAGCTGGCGATCGCTTTCCCGGATCTGCAGATCGTCACCGGTCGGCCGGCCTGGCCTTGGCAGGACGAGATGATCTCGATCATGCTGCACAAGCCGAACGTCTGGAGTGAGCTGCACGGCTGGTCGCCGAAGTACCTAACCGACCCGTTCAAAAAAGAGATCCGCTCCCGCCTCAAGGACCGCGTCATGTTCGGTGCCGACTACCCGCTCTTCCGTTACGAGCGCCTGGTCGCCGACTGGAAAGAGCTCGGCTACAGCGACGCTGTGCTGGAGAACGTCTTTCACCGCAACGCCGAGCGGCTGTTCGGCATCGAGGCAGCGGCCTGATGCAACTTTCCCTGGCCGGCCGCATCGCGGTCGTCGGCGGCGCTAGCCAGGGGATCGGCCGGGCCATTGCGCAACTGCTTGCCGCAGAGGGCGCGACGGTCGCGATGGTCGCGCGCAAGGCCGAACCGCTCGCCGACGCCTGCGCCAGCATCGCGAGCGAGACGGGCGCCACGACCTTCGCCATCGCTGCCGACATCCGCAAGGCGGCCGACTGTGAAGCGATCGCGCAGCGCACGCTCCAGCGCTTCGGCCGCATCGATCTTCTCGTCAACAACGACGGCGCGCCGCCGCTCGGCGAGATTGAATCGTTCGACGATGTCGCCTGGAGCCGCGCCGTCGAGCAGAACCTGATGAGCGTGGTGCGCCTGTCGCGCAGCGCGTTGCCGTCGATGCGCGGCAACGGCTTCGGCCGCATCGTCAACATCACGGCACTCTCGGCGCTGCAACCAATCGCCCGCTTTGGCCTGTCGGTGGCCACCTGGGCCGGCGTCATCGGCTATGCCAAGACGCTGTCGCTCGAAGTGGCGACAGCCGGCATCACCATCAACACGATCTGCCCCGGCCGCATCGACACCGGCCGGCTTGCCACCGTGTTCGGCTCGGGAACGCCCGGCCTGGTCGATGACGCACAGAAAGCGCAGATGGCGAGCCAGATTCCGATGGGCCGGGTCGGCCGGCCCGACGAGATCGCCGGCCTGGTCGCCTTTCTCTGCTCGCCGTGGGCCGCCTACATCACCGGCGCCGTCCACCACGTCGACGGTGGCCGCCGGGCCAGCCTGCTATGACGAACGCACCGGGCTCTCCAGACTACATCCCATGGTATTTCCGGTCGCTCGACTTCGAGCAACTCTGGCGCGACTACCCACCCCCGCCCACCTACTTCGAGACGACGGCGACGCTGTCACGCGACGCGCTGCGCGCGCTGCAGGAAAAGCGCTTCCTCGCAACCGTGGCGCGGGGTTGGGAGATTCCATTCTTCCAGCGCCACTGGGGCGAGCATGGCCTCGAGCCCGGCGACATCAAGACTCTCGACGACCTGACGAAGCTCCCCGTCTACGACGTCAACGACATCCGAAAGAGCATCGAGCGCAATCCGCCGTTCGGCGACTTCATGGGCATCTCGCCGGCCGACGGTGCGCGCATGCCACTGGTGCTGCAAACCAGCGGCGGCACGACCGGCCTGCCGCGGCCGATGCTCTATGCGCCGCAGGACCGCGAGACGATGGCCATCCTCGGCGGGCGCCGGCTGGCGATGCAAGGCGTTCGCCCCGGCGACATAGTGCTGGTCACTCTCTCGCTCGGCCTCGGCAACGGCGGCATGGCGCCGCGCGAAGCGATGTGGCGCTACAGCGGCGCCGTGCCGGTGATGACGGGCAGCGGCGCCAACACGCCGACGCGTCGCCAGCTCGAGATCGTCAAGGCCTGGGGGATCACCGTGCTGCTCGGCTTTCCCGCTTACCTGCGCCACATGGCCCTGGTGGCGCGCGACGAGCTGGGCATCGACCCGAAGTCGCTCGGCATCCGCCTGATCGGCACTCACCTCGGCATGGAGAACCGCGAGCAGCTCGAAGAGCTCTGGGGCGCCAAGGCCTTCGACATGTACGGCACGCACGAGAGCGGCATGCTCGCCGCCGAGTGCACGCACCAGACCGGAATGCATGTAATGGAAGACGCCTTCCTCCTCGAAATGGCCGACCCCGAGACCGGCGCGCCGATGGCCAACGGCGAGAAAGGCACGGTCTACATCACGACGCTCTACAAGTACGGCGCACCGCAGATCCGCTTCAACGTCAACGACATCTCGGCCTGGCACACCGACAGCTGCCCATGCGGCAATACGATGCGGCGCCTGCAGCGCATATTCGGCCGCAACGACAACATGGTGAAGTTGCGCGGCGTCAACGTTTTCCCCGAAGCGGTCGGCGCGGCGGTGGTCGAAGACCGGCGCACCAATGGCGAGTACTTCTGCTTTGTCGACCGGGTCGGCGAGGCCGGCACCGACCAGATGGACGTCTGGGTCGAAGTGACCGACGCGACGGCCGACCGCGAGCACGTGCGCGCCGATCTGGAGCGCCGCATGAAGGAGGTGCTCGGCGTCAAGGTGCAGATCACCGCCGTTGGCAAGGGCGAGCTCGACAAGTACACGATGACCTCGCAAAGCTCGAAAGTCAAACGTCTGCTCGACCGGCGCAAGTAAGGCAGCGCATGGGCCTGCAGACACTCGACCGGGCCATGGCGGCGCTGCACGTGCTGGGCGCCAGCGGCCCCGATGGGCTGCGCTTCGTCGATCTGCAGAAGTCGCTCGGCCTGACCAAGCCGACGGCGCATCGGCTGCTGCTGTCGCTGCTCTCGCACGGCATGCTGCAGCACGAGCCCGCGGAGCGGCGCTATCGCCTCGGGCCCGGCCTGCAGCTGCTG
>JBDTIO010000031.1:0-4294 GCA_039936375.1 Caldimonas sp.
GCCGTCGAGATCGGCGGATCGCAGAACTCACGCAACCACGACTCGGGGAATTGCATGTGAGTCTGGGGCTAGGCGAACTGGCGGAGAAACCGCAAGTCGCCGTCGAAGAAAAGCCGCAGGTCGTCGATGCCGTAGCGCAGCATCGCCAACCGGTCGATGCCCGATCCGAACGCAAAGCCGATCACGCGCTCGGCGTCGAAGCCCATGTTGCGCACCACCTGCGGGTGCACCTGCCCGGAACCCGAAACTTCGAGCCAGCGGCCTGCCAGCGGCCCGTGCTCGAACATGAGGTCGATCTCGGCGCTGGGCTCGGTGAAGGGAAAGTAGCTCGGTCGAAAACGCAGCTTCAGCTTGGTCGTCTCGAAGAAGGCTTGCATGAAGTCGAGATAGACCGCCTTCAGGTCGCGAAAGCTCACGTTCTCGCCGAGCCACAGACCCTCGACCTGATGGAACATGGGAGAGTGCGTCGCGTCGCTGTCGACGCGATAGGTGCGGCCAGGCGCGATGACGCGAACGTCAGGCATTTTTTGCGCGCCGGCATGACGGCGTGCGTGCGCCTGCGCGTGGCGGATCTGCATCGGCGACGTGTGCGGGCGCAGGTTGAGCCAGCGGCCTTCGTCGTCCTTCAGATCGACGTAGAACGTGTCCTGCATCGAACGGGCCGGGTGATCGTCGGGGTTGTTCAGCGCCGTGAAGCTGTACCAGTCGGTCTCGATCTCGGGGCCGTCGGCGACATCGAAGCCAATCGACGCGAAGATCGCCTCGATGCGTTCCAGCGCCCGGCTCACCGGGTGGATGCCGCCGCGGCCCCGCGAGCGCCCCGGCAGCGTCACGTCGAGCGCCTGCGCCGCGAGTTGCGCTTCGAGCGCGTGATGAGCGAGATCGGCGCGCCGCTCCGTCAGCGCCGCCTCGATGGCCTGCTTTGCGGCGTTGATCGCCGCCCCGCGCGCCTTCTTCTCGTCGACCGGCAAGGCGCCGAGCGCCTTCAGTTGCTCCGTGACGAGCCCGGTCTTGCCGAGATAGCGCGCCTTCGCATCTTCGAGCTCGGCGGGCGCGGCGGCGCGGGCGAAATCCGCCCTTGCGCTTTCAACCACTGACGCGAGATTGTTCATCGTCATACGAGGACAAGCCGCTGCAATGCGCCGGCGGGAACACCCGGCACACCGCAGCCCGAGGCCCGCAGGCCGGAGCCATCAGCCGAGATGCGGCCGCACTTTCTCGACGATCGAACCGAACGCCGCCGGGTCGTTGACTGCCATGTCGGCCAGTACCTTGCGATCGATCTCGATCTGCGCTTTCTTCAGGCCAGCCATGAACTTGCTGTACGTGACGCCGAGGCCGCGGGTCGCCGCGTTGATGCGGGCGATCCAGAGCTGGCGAAAGACGCGCTTCTTGGTGCGACGATCGCGATAGGCGTATTGCCCAGCGCGCATGACCGCTTGTTTGGCGATGCGAAAGACGTTCTTGCGGCGACCGCGAAAGCCCTTGGCAAGGGCAAGAACCTTTTTATGACGGGCACGGGCAGTGACGCCGCGTTTGACGCGAGGCATTGAATATCTCCTTCAGAAGGGGGTGGACGAGGACGCGATCAGAGGCCGGCAAACGGCAGCATCTGCGCCATGTGACCCATGTTCGTCTTGTCCACGGTCACGGCACCACGCAGGTGGCGCTTGTTCTTCGTCGACTTCTTCGTGAGGATGTGGCGCTTGAACGCCTGACCGCGCTTGACGGTACCGCCCGGGCGCACCCGGAACCGCTTTGCAGCGCTTTTCTTCGTTTTCATCTTGGGCATGACTGCTCCTTCTTCGATCGCTGCTGCAGGCGCCGCCGGGAGCACCCGTCGTCTTGCAAGCCTGCAGTCGCTTGTGCGGCCGCGCGCGAGGGCCCGGCCGAATTACTCTTCGTTCGCTCCTATTTCCGCTTCGGCGCCAGCACCATCACCATCTGCCGACCTTCGAGCTTGGGCATGTGCTCGACCACCGACACGTCCGCCAGCTCGTCGCGAATGCGCTCGAGCAGGCGCATGCCGATGTCCTGGTGGGTGATCTCGCGGCCGCGATAGCGCAACGTGACCTTTCCCTTGTCGCCGTCTTCCTCGATGAAGCGGCGCAGGTTCCTCATCTTGATCGTGTAATCGCCTTCGTCGGTGCCCGGGCGAAACTTCACTTCCTTGACTTCGATGACCTTCTGCTTCGCCTTCGCCTCGGCCGCGCGCTTCTGCTCCTGGTACTTGAACTTGCCGTAGTCCATCAGCCGGCATACCGGCGGATCGGCCTGGGCGACGATCTCGACGAGATCGACATCCTGCTCGCCGGCCAGCCGCAAGGCCTCGGCGATCGGGACGATTCCCAGCGGTTCGTTTTCTGGTCCGTTCAAGCGGACCTCGGGAGCCATGATTTCCCGGTTCAGCCGGTGCTTGCGCTCGGCATTGGGAGTGCGACGGTCCAGAAAAGTAGCGATGTCAAAAGCCTTTCAAAGAGCCTCGAGGCAGGCGAGACTCAAAAACAGACAAAGCGCGTCGCAGGCCGAAAGAGTTTTCGGCCGGGCTCTCACAGTTTCTGGGCAATGTCGGCGCGGAGCTTCGCAATGAAGTCTTCGACGGACATCACACCGAGGTCGTGGTTGCCCCGGGCGCGCACGGCAACGGTTCCGTTTGCCTTTTCCTTGTCGCCGACGACGAGGATGTACGGAACCTTTTGCAACGAATGCTCGCGGATTTTATAGGTGATTTTCTCGTTCCGCAAATCGGACTCGACTCTAAGTCCTTGTTTTTGCAACGATTTGGTCACTTCACGGGCGTAGTCGGCCGAGCCTTCCGAGATATTGAGCACGCTCACCTGCACCGGCGCCAGCCAGGCCGGCATGGCGCCGGCATGGTGCTCCAGCAGGATGCCGATGAAACGCTCCATCGAGCCCACGATGGCGCGATGCAACATCGCAGGAACGTGCCGCGCGGAGTCCTCGCCGACGTACTCGGCGCCGAGCCGGCCGGGCATCATGAAATCGATTTGCATCGTGCCGAGCTGCCAGGTCCGACCGATCGCGTCCTTGAGGTGGTATTCGATTTTCGGCGCGTAGAACGCACCTTCCCCTGGCAACTCGTCCCAGGCAACGCCGGCGGCCCGCAAGGCACTGCGAAGCATGCCCTCCGTCCGGTCCCAGAACTCATCGGAGCCGATCCGCTTGTCGGGCCGCAGCGCAATCTTGATCTGGATGTCAGTGAAGCCGAAGTCGGCATAGACCGCGAGCGCCTGCTGGTGAAAGGCCGTTACCTCTGCCTCGATTTGCCCTTCCATGCAGAAGATATGACCATCGTCCTGCGTAAATCCACGAACCCGCAGGATGCCGTGCAAGCCGCCCGAGGGCTCGTTGCGATGACAGGCGCCGAATTCGCCGTAACGCATCGGCAGGTCGCGATAACTGCGAAGGCCGTGCTTGAAGATCTGCACGTGGCCCGGGCAGTTCATCGGCTTGAGCGCGTAGGTGCGCTTCTCCGACTCGGTGAAGAACATGTTCTCCTGATAATTGTCCCAGTGGCCCGACTTCTGCCACAGCGTGACATCGAGCACCTGCGGAGCTCGAACCTCCTGGTAACCCGACTGGTGATAGACGCCGCGCATGTACTGCTCGACCGCCTGCCAGATCGCCCAACCCTTCGGATGCCAGAAGACGAGCCCCGGACCTTCCTCCTGAACATGAAAGAGATCGAGCTCGCGACCGAGCTTGCGGTGATCGCGCTTTTCTGCCTCTTCGATCCGCTGCAGGTACTGCTGCAGCTCGTCCTTGGTCGCCCAGGCTGTGCCGTAGATGCGTTGCAGCATCTCGTTGCGGTGGTCGCCGCGCCAGTAGGCGCCGGCCACCTTCATCAGCTTGAAGTGCTTCAGCTTGCCCGTGCTCGGCACGTGCGGGCCGCGGCAGAGATCCTCGAACTTGCCTTCGCTGTAGAGCGAGACGTCTTCGCCGGCCGGAATGCTGGCGATGATCTCGGCCTTGTAGGCCTCGCCGAGTTCTTTGAAGTAGTCGACGGCCGCGTCGCGCGGCAGCACGCGGCGCGTCACCTTCTCGTCCTTCTTCGCCAGCTCGGTCATCTTCGATTCGATGGCGACGAGATCCTCGGTCGTGAACGGCCGCTTGTACGAGAAGTCGTAATAAAAGCCGTTCTCGATCACCGGGCCGATCGTCACCTGTGCGTCGGGGAAGAGCTCTTTCACGGCATATGCCAGGAGGTGCGCCGTCGAATGGCGGATGAGCCCCAGCCCGTCGGCATCCTTGTCGGTGACGATCGCCAGCCGCT
>JBDTIO010000032.1:0-8082 GCA_039936375.1 Caldimonas sp.
CACACCGGCGCGGATGCGGCCGAGCACGTACTCCGCGCTGCGCTGCTCGACGATCACGTTGTCGATGCCGGCCTTGGCGAGGAGCGCACCGAGGAGCAGGCCGGCCGGCCCGGCGCCGATGATGGCAACTCGGGTTCGCGCGCTTTTCATGCGATGGACCAGGCCGTGTCTTGTACGCGCTACGCGGGCAGCGGCGCGGCGCAATGGGCGCAGAACCGCGCGCCAGGGGGCGCTCCGGTACCGCAGGCGGCGCAAGAGCGTGACCGTGACGCGGCCGCTGGAAGGCCAGCCGAAGAGAGCGCGGCAGCGGTCTGCAATTCGCGATGCAGCTGCGCCGCCGATACCGGCTCGCCGCCGCTCGGCAGCATCGCCCGTTCGCCGGCATTGAGCGCCGCCATGCGCCGCTCGTCCTCGCCGCTGAACGGCGCGACGAGGACGCTCTGGCCGCGCGCGAATTGCATCAGCTCGGCGGCCAGCGCCTGCGCTTCCTGCTCGGCCGTGAACATCGCCGTGATCTGCCGCACGTCGTCCTTGCCGAAAACGACCGACTCGATGCGTGCCCGCCAGACGCGCAAGGTCATCGCCTCGGTGCGGACGACCTCGTTCTCGGTATTGACGCGACTCGAGAAGTTGTTGCCGGTGCCGATCCGCGAAGTCTGGTAGTTGCCCATCATCTCGACCCACGTCAACACCGATTCGAAGTTGAAGCGGCCCCACAGGCGCGACGCTGCCTGGAAGCAGAACGCGGCGACGAAGGCGAGGATGGCCGAGTCGCCGGCCAGCGAATAGCGGTTGGCTTGCCATGGTGCGAGGACGTCGAAGCGACGCACGAAGACAAGCGACATCGCGATCGCGACGAGCACCATCGCCGTGGCGTAGAGGTCGAGCAGCAGCAGGGCGCGGTGCCGGCGACCGGAAAGTGCCGAGGCCAGCGTCGGCGCCTGCGTACCGGAGATCGGCAGCGGCTGGCTCTCTTCGAGCAGCTCGCCGGCGAAGGCGGCCGAGGACGTTGCCGCTGTCGTCACGGGGTCGATTCGGGCGTAGCGGCGATTCGGAATGCGCTCGGTCCATGCCGCCTGCATCAACCGATCGAGCTCGTCCATCAGCGTTGCCGGCGGCGAGTTCATCGACAACCGCTGCTGCAAGGCGCTGGCCCGCGTCTGGGGCGCGTCGTCGACTTGTGCCAGCACCGCGACCATGGCCAGCGCGCAGGCGACGAGCGCAGCGACCAGCATGACGAAGGTCTGCGTATCGAGCGAGAAGGCACCGAGCGACGGCAGCTTCGCCGCGACCAGACCGATTGCCACTGGGCCGAGGATCGCCGCGGCGATGAGCCCGACCAGCGACAGCGAGGTGACCCGCGCCTTGTGCTGCGTCAGCACCGGGCGGAGCAGGAAAACGAGGCCGAAGGCGAAGTAGAGGATGGCGATCCAGGGCCGCGTCGTTTCGTTGCCGAACACGAACCACGAGAACAGGAAGCTGAGGAGCGTTGCCGCGATTGCGGCGAGGTTGAAGGCGTAGCGGCGGGCCAGCGCCTGCACCTCGCGCGGCGCCGTGATGAGGGTCGGTGCCCAGTGATAGAGCAAGCCTTCGACGGCGCCCTGCGGCTCGGCGTAGCTGAGGCCGCCCTGGCGCAGGATGTCCTTGATGGCGACGGCAGCCGGCGAGCCGCCGGTCGCCCCTTGCGGGATATCCGGAGCCAGCGATGCCGGTCGACCGCGGCCGAAGAAAAACCGCAGTCGGGTGGCCGCCGTTGCCGCCGCGGCCAGCCCTGCGGCAAGCAGGAACAGGCCGGCAACGAGGGGTGCGGCGGCGTGCTGCAGCGCGCTTTCCTGCATCGCATTCCTGGCCCAGAGCAGGCTGACGACGCCGGCGACGACGAGCAGGGTGCCGCAGAGCCAAAGGAGGCGGTTTTGCAGCCGGTAAGGATTGGGCAGCTCGAGCCGCTTGGAATCCGATCCGTATTCGTAGGTCATCGCCTGATCCGAGTCGCGCCGGGCGTCGAGTCTAGGGCTTGCCAACGCGGCGCGACGCCTCGCGCCGCTGTCGCCCCTGACATAGGCTAGGCTCGTCGGATCGATCGTTTCCGGAGCCCTCATGGCCTCGTCGTCTGTCGCGCCTGCCGATCCGCTGGCCGCTCCCGGCCTCGTTGCATTTGCCGATCTCACGGTCGAGGTCGGCGCACCGCTCGAGATCGGTGCCGTCGCGGCTGGCCTTCGTCGCGTCATCCCGATCCTCGGCGGCCGCTGCGTCGCGCGGGACTGGACCGCGCGGGTCGTGCCGGGTGGCGCCGACTTCCAGCTCATCGTCAGCCCGACGATGGCCCGGCTGGAGGCGCGCTACGTGCTCGAGACCGAGGCCGGCGAGCTCGTCTACGTCCACAACGACGCGCTGCGCACGGCGCCGGTCGAGGTCATGGCCCGCCTGGTGCGCGGCGAGCCGGTGGATTCGCAGCAGGTGTACTTTCGCTGCGTGCCGCGCTTCGAATGCGCGGCGCCGGCGCTCGCCTGGATCTGCGAGCGGGTCTTCCTGGGCACCGGCTTGCGCCGGCCGAGCGAAGTGGCGATGCGCTTCTTCGAGGTGGCCTGAGGCGCTCCGCAACGGCTTTTGCCGCGGGATTCGTGGCGCATGTCACACCCCACGCACCGGCTCAAGGCGGGCCGCACCTTGCCGATAACTCCGCTAACCGCGTGCGCCCTTTGCAAGCGCGGTCCCAGCATCGTCATGAAGGCCGCCACCCACACCCACGTGATCGACGTCCAGGCGCTTCGCGTCGGCATGTTCGTTCACCTCGACGTCGGCTGGATGGCGCATCCCTTTCCGCTCAGCAGCTTTCGCATCACCTCGCCGGCGCAGGTCGCGACGATCCGCTCGCTCGGCCTCGCGCAAGTGCGCTGGAGCCCGCTGCAGAGCGATCCGGTGGTCGTCGAACCCGACGATGCCGACAGCGCCCTGCCGCATCCGGCGCACGCTGCCGCCAACGATCCGGACGGGCCGGACACGGACACGGGCAGCGCGGCAGCCGGCTCGCCGGGCACCGATGCGCAAGCGACCGACGAGGCCAACGGGCCCGCTGTTTCCGCTGAAGCGCAGGCGCTCGCCGAGCGCCGTCGCCGCCTGGATCGCCAGCGCGCAGCGCAGAAGACGTGCGAGAAGCAGTATGGCGAAGCATCGCGCGCCTGCCGCCAGACGATCGAGCTCGTCGCCGGGCGGCCGCGCGAGGCAAAGGCGCAAGCTGAGGCGCTGACGCTGGCGCTGGTCGAGAAGATGACCGGCGATCAGGAGCTGTGCATCCGCACGCTGACCGAGAACGTGGCCGACAAGACGTCGATGCACGCGATGAACGTCGGCATCGTCTCGCTGCTCATGGGCCGTTGTTTCGGCTTTTCGAGCGAAGAGATGCAGGATATCGGCGTCGGCGCGATGCTGCACGACATCGGCAAGCTCGACCTGCCGACGCGCATGCGCCACCGCGAAGACAATTTCTCGCCGAGCGAGACTCGCGTCTACGAAGAGCACGTCGAGCTCGGGCTGGTGCAGGCGCGCCGGATGGGCCTGTCGCCCGGAGCGACGGCGGTGATCGCGCAGCACCACGAGCACGCCGATGGCAGTGGCTTCCCGGCACAGCTCAACAGCGACCGGATGACCATGGCGGCACGCATCGTCGCCCTCGTCGACCGCTACGACAACCTGTGCAATCCGCGCCTTGCGGCCAAGGCGATGACGCCGCACGAATCGCTGTCGATGCTGTTCGCGCAAGGGCGGAGCAAGTTCGACACCTCGATCCTCGGCGCCTTCATCAAGATGATGGGCGTCTATCCGCCCGGCTCGATGGTGCAGCTCACCGACGATCGCTACGGCATGGTCGTCGCCGTCAATTCCTCGCGCCCGCTCAAGCCGAGCGTGCTCGTCCACGACGCCGTGCCGCGCGACGAAGCGCTGGTGCTCGATCTCGAGCTGAGCTCCGGCCTCGGCATCCGGCGCAGCATCAAGCCGCAGCAGCTGCCGCCAACGGCACTCGAATACCTGGCCCCGGGGGCCCGCGTCACCTATTTCTTCGAGCCGGCCAACCCGGTCGAGGAATGAAGATGAATCCCGCGCCGGGCCGCCCCAAGCGGGATTGCGCTCCCTCGGGGAGCAGCGCCGCGGCGTTAGCCGCAACCGTGGGGGCACCATGAGCGTAGGCGCCCGCAACAACCCGATGCCGGTCGACCGATTCAGCGTCGCCGACGCGGCGCGGCGGACCTGGCCGCAACTGATCGAGTCGATGCTCGAAGCGGTGTGCCTGGTCGAGCCCGAGGGGCTGCGCATCGTCGCCGCCAACCATGCCGCGGGCGAATTGCTCGGCGTGATGCCGTCGGATCTGGTGGGCCGCGACATGCACGAGCTGGCGGCGACGCCGGAAGACGAGTGCTTCTGGCGCGAAGTGGCCGAAGGCTCGGGCACCGGCATCGTCTCCGAAACCTTCGTCGTGCGGCCGGGCGAGCCGCCCGTGCCGGTGCTGCGTCGCGTCAGCCGGGTCGAGCCGGCGCCCGACACCGCCCTCTACGTCGTCGCCCTGCGCGACCGCAGCGCCGAGATGCGCGCCTTGCGCCACCTCGAATCGAGCCAGGCGGAGTTGCAGGCGACGCTCGAGTCGCTCGACGAAGGCGTGCTCGTCACCGACCTCTCCGGCCATATCGGCAACTTCAATCGGCGCTTCGCGGCGATCTGGAACGTGCCGGAGGAAATGCTCCTGCTCCGCGCCGACGACGAGATCTTCGACTGGATGCGCAGCCAGGTCGCGGACCCGCGCGAATACGTGCGTCGCCTGGCCGACATCGACGCCGCTGAAATGATGCAGGCGACCGACCGGATCCGCCTGCGTGCCGGGGGCGCGCTCGATCGCGTGACCCTGCCGCAATGCAGCCGGGGCCGGCCGATCGGACGCGTCTTCACCTACCGCGACGTGCGCTGATTTCGCTGGCTCGTTAAAGTCGGAGTTCTGAAGGGAACCCGAACGATGTCTGCGATTGCCGGAGCTCTCGAACAGCGCCTCGAAAAACTGACCCTGCCCCTGGCCGTCGTATTGCCGGGCGGCCAACGCATCGGCCCGGTCGACGCCGCCGTGACGGTGCGGCTGAAGGAGCTGCTGCCGCTGACCCACATCGTCACCGGGCAGATCGGCAAGATCGGCGAAGACTTTGTCGAGGGTCGGATCGACATCGACGGCAGCATGCGCGACCTGATGGCGCTCGGCGCCGAGCTGATGCCGGGCGACCCGACCGACGCCAGTGCCGTCGGCCCGACGCCGATCGGCTGGGTCCGCCGACTCATGCACCTGGCCCGCTCGCGCGCCTCGCACCAGCCCGAAGCGGATGCGCGGCAGATCCAGTTCCACTACGACGTCTCCGACGACTTCTATGCGCTCTGGCTCGACCCGAAGCGCGTCTATTCCTGCGCCTACTACCGCGACATCGGCATCTCGCTGGCGAAGGCCCAGGAGGCCAAGATCGAGCACATCTGCAGAAAGCTGATGCTCAGGGAAGGCGAGCGTTTCCTCGACATCGGCGCCGGCTGGGGCGGCCTGCTGCTCTGGGCGACCGAGAACTACGGCGTGCGGGCGCGCGGCATCACGCTGAGCCACAACCAGCACGCGCACGTCAACCGCCTGATCGACGAGCGAGGCCTGCGCGGCAAGGTCGAGATGGATCTGCTCGACTACCGCGAGCTACCGGAAGGCGAGCCTTTCGACAAGATCTCCTCGGTGGGCATGTTCGAGCACGTCGGCCGGGCCCAGTTGCCGGCCTACTTCGCGAAGGTCTTTCGCCTGCTCAAGTCGGGCGGCCTGCTGCTCAACCACGGCATCACCGCCGGCGGGACGCGTAACCACCAGCTCGGCGCCGGCCTCGGCGACTTCATGGAGCGCTACATCTTCCCCGGCGGCGAGTTGATGCACGTCTCGCACGTGCTCGAGGTAACGAGCGATGCGGGGCTCGAAGCGGTTGATATCGAGAACCTGCGCCCGCATTACGCGCGGACGCTGTGGGCCTGGAGCGATGCGCTCGAGGCCCAGCTGGGAGCCGCGCGCGGGCTGACGCCGGAGACCACGCTGCGCGCCTATCGCCTCTATCTCGCCGGCAGCGCGATGGCCTTCGAGCGCGCCTGGATCTCGCTGCACCAGATGCTGTGCGCGCGACGCAGCGGCGATGTCTCGTCGGGGCCGATGACCGGGGCACAATCGGCGTTCCCTTTCAATCGCAGCTACATGTATCCCGCCGCCTGACTCGCTTCATGCACTACGTGTTCAAGTCGAGGGCCGCTGCCGATCTGCTCATGATGGCGGGCGTGGGTGACCGGTTGCTTCGCATCATCGGCAAGGAGCCGGCGCGGCAGGGGATCATCGAAATGGCAGCCATTCCGGCGGCCATTCGTGCCCTCGAACAGGCGCTGGCTGCCGAGGATGAATTGACGCGCCAGGCAAAGGTGTCGAAAGCCTCGAAGGACGACGACGAAGACTTCGGCGCCGGCGTTCGGCTCGGCCTGCGCCAGCGCGCCTGGCCAATGCTCGAGATGATGAAGCGATCGATCGCCGCGCGTGCCGACATCGTCTGGGGCGTGTGACGGACCGACAGGAAGGAATCGTGCGATGAAGCTCTGGAGCGACAGCTGGATCAACGGCGAGCGCATCCCGTCGCGCTATGCGGCCGGCCGGATCGACACGCCCGAGGGTGTCACTTTCTCTGAAAACATGAGCCCGCACCTGGCCTGGAGCGACCTGCCGGCGGGCACCCAGTCGCTGGCCCTGATCTGCCACGATTTCGACGTGCCGAGCCGCGCTGACGATGTCAACCAGGCCGGCCGCGAAGTGCCGGCCGACCTGCCGCGCGTCGACTTCTTCCACTGGCTGGTGGCCGACCTGCCGGCCACCGCGACCGGCCTTGGTGAAGGTGCCTTCAGTCGTGCTTTCACGCCGCATGGCAAGCCCGGCCCGGCTGTCTCTGTCCCTGGCTTCGCGATGGCGCGCCAGGGCCTCAACGACTACACCGGTTGGTTCGCCGCGGATGCGGCGATGGCCGGCAACTATTTCGGCTACGACGGGCCATTTCCGCCCTGGAACGATTCGCTCATCCATCACTACGTTTTCACGCTCTACGCGCTCGACGCGGCGCGGGTGCCGATCGAAGGCCACTTCGGTGGCGCCGAGCTGCGCCGCGCCGTCCACCCGCACGTGCTCGGCGAGGCGACACACTCCGGAACGTATTCGCTGAATCGGCGTTTGCTCGACTAGGGCACGTCGGTCGCATGTTGCCCGACTCGCAAGACGCGCAGCTGACCCGCGTCGTCGCCATTCGCCATGGCGAAACGGTCTGGAATGCCGAGTTGCGCATGCAGGGCCAGCTCGACACCGCGCTCAGTGAGCGCGGTCGCTGGCAGGCCGGGCGCGTCGCCGAGGCGCTGGCCGGCGAAGGGCTCGAGGCTGTCATCGCCAGCGATTTATCGCGTGCCCTCGACACCGCCCGGGCCATCGCCGATCGCGCCGAGGTCGAGGTGAAGATCGACCGCGGCCTGCGCGAGCGCAGCTTCGGCATCTTCGAGGGCCATACATATGCAGAGATCGACGAGCGTTGGCCTATTGACGCGGCGCGTTGGCGGCGCCATGAGGCCGATTTCGGACCCGAGGGGGGCGAGACCTTTCGCGATTTCTACGAGCGAGCCGTGAGCGCGGCCACGCGCATCGCCGCGCGTCACGCTGGCCGGTCGATCGCGATCGTGACGCATGGCGGTGTTCTCGATTGCCTTTATCGTGCCGCCGCGAACATCCCGCTCGAGGCGCCGCGGTCGTGGGCGCTCGGCAACGCCGCGATCAACCGGCTTCTCTACACACCGCGCGGCTTCGCCCTGGTGGGCTGGAGCGACACGGCGCATCTCGATGGTGATGTGCCGCTCGACGACGCGGGCGAAGGTACGGCGCGCGCAGCCTCGGCCACGGCGAGGCGCGCATGAGAGGCGTCGGCGCACTGGCGGTGGGCGACGGCGTCGACCAGGTCGAGACCCCCGCGCTCGTCATCGATCTCGACGCGATGGAGCGCAACCTCGCGG
>JBDTIO010000033.1:0-6777 GCA_039936375.1 Caldimonas sp.
TTCGGCGGCATCGACATTCTCGTCAACAACGCCAGCGCGATCAGCCTGACGCCGACGCCGGCGACGCCGATCAAGCGCTTCGACCTGATGTTCGGCGTCAACGTGCGAGGCACCTATCTCTGCACGCAGACCTGCCTGCCGCATCTCGCCGCGTCGGCGAAGGCCGGGCGCAACCCGCACGTGCTCAACATGTCGCCGCCGCTGTCGATGCGCGAGCACTGGTTCGCGCCGCACACCGCCTACACGATGGCCAAGTACGGCATGAGCATGTGCACGCTCGGCCATGCCGGCGAGTTCCGGCCGCTCGGCATCGCCGTCAACAGCTTGTGGCCGCGCACCGCGATCAAGACGGCGGCGCTGCAGATGATTCCCGGCGTCGACTTCGACGCCTGCCGCACGCCCGAGATCCTGGCCGACGCCGCCTATTTCATCCTCACCAGCGATGCGACGACGACGAGCGGCAACTTCTTCATCGACGACGTTCTGCTCGCCGAGCACGGCGTCGTCGATCTCGATCGCTATAGCGTCAAGCCCGGCACGAGCCGGTTCGTTCCCGATTTCTTCGTCGACTGACGTTGGCGCTGCGACTCGCGCTCAATCGACCGGAATGAGGCGCGGCCGGCCCGAGCGGTCGATTGCCACATAGGTGAGGTTGGCTTCCGTCACCTTGACGACGTGGAGATTGGCCGGGTTGCGCTCGGCAAACACCTCGACGTTGACCGTCACCGAAGTCTTGCCGACCCGTTCGACCTTGGCGTAGAAGCTGAGCAGGTCGCCCATCGAGACCGGCTGCTTGAAGACGAACTGGTTGACCGCGACGGTGGCGATCCGGCCCTTGGCGATCCTGGCCGGAAGGACGGCGCCGGCGAGGTCGACTTGGGCCATGATCCAGCCACCGAAGATGTCGCCGTTGCCGTTGGCGTCGGCCGGCATCGGCATGACCCGCATGACGAGCTGACGATCGTTCGGCAGGGTCAGCGGGGCGACCTGTGAGAGGTCGGGTTCGCGCTCGATCTCGGGCATATTGCGTCAGGTCGCGTGGCGGCCTTCGATTCTTTCACCATTCACCATCGAGCCCAGCTTCCGTTTTCATGCGACCTGCCACGCTTTCCGCTCCCCCTGCCGCAGCCCCATCGAGCGCTCGCGAAGCGCCGCCGAAGTCCGACTGGCGAACATTGCGCAAGCTCGTGCCCTATGTCTGGCAGTGGCGTTGGCGCGTGCTGGTCGCGCTCGCTTGCCTGGTGGCGGCCAAGCTCGCGAACATCGGCGTGCCCTTGCTGCTCAAGCATCTGGTGGATGCCTTGTCGCTAAAGCCCGGCGACCCGCGCGGCCTGCTCGTCGTGCCGGTGGCGCTGCTGGTCGGCTACGGCGCGCTGCGCCTGTCGATCACGCTCTTCACCGAGGCACGCGAGTTCCTGTTCTATCCGGTCGCCGCACGGATCGCGCGACGCGTCTCGCTCGAGGCCTTCGAGCACCTGCTGCAACTCAGCCTGCGCTTTCACCTCGAGCGGCAGACTGGCGGCGTCTCGCGCGACATCGAGCGCGGCTCGCGCTCGATCCAGTCGCTGCTCAACTACACGATCTACAACATCCTGCCGACGCTGGTCGAGATCACGATGGTGATCGTCCTGCTCTCGGCCAAGTTCGACGGCTGGTTCGCGGCCATCACCTTCGGCGCACTGGTGATCTACATCGGCTTCACCGTGACGGTGACGGAATGGCGCACCGGCTTTCGCCGCGCCATGAACGAGCAGGACTCGAAAGCCAACACCAAGGCGCTCGATGCGCTCCTCAACTACGAGACGGTCAAGTACTTCTCGAACGAGCCATTCGAGCAGGCGCGCTACGACGCCAACCTGCACGGCCTGGAGAAGGCGTCCGTCAAGTCGCAGACCTCTCTCTCGCTTCTCAACCTCGGCCAGAGCCTGATCATCGCCACGACGGTGACGCTGCTCGTCTGGCGAGCGACAGTCGGCGTCGTTGCCGGAACGATGACGCTGGGCGACCTCGTGCTCGTCAACGCGCTGATGATCCAGCTCTACATCCCGCTCAATTTCCTGGGCGTCATCTACCGCGAGATCAAGCAGTCGATGATTGACATGGAGAAGATGTTCTCGCTGCTCGGTCAGGGCCGCGAGATCGCCGACGCGCCGGGTGCACAGCCGCTGGCGGTGCATGGCGGCACGGTGCGCTTCGAGAATGTGCGCTTCGGCTACGACGCCGACCGCGAGATTCTGCACGGCCTCAGCTTCGAGATCCCCGCCGGCAAGACGGTGGCGGTGATCGGGCCCTCCGGCTCGGGCAAGAGCACGCTGGCGCGACTGATGTTCCGCTTCTACGACGTCAACGCCGGTCGCATCTCCATCGACGGTCAGGACATTCGCGACGTGACGCAAAAGAGCCTGCGCGAAGCCATCGGCATCGTGCCGCAGGACACCGTGCTCTTCAACGACACGGTCGAATACAACATCGCCTACGGCCGCACCGGCGCAGCGCGTCACGAAGTCGAGGCCGCGGCGCGAGCGGCGCACATTCACGCTTTCATCGCCTCGACGCCCAAGGGCTACGACACGATGGTGGGCGAGCGCGGCCTGAAGCTCTCGGGTGGCGAGAAGCAGCGTGTCGCGATCGCCCGCACGCTGCTCAAGAATCCGCCGATCATGATCTTCGACGAAGCGACCTCGGCCCTGGATTCAGCCAACGAGCGCGCCATTCAGGCCGAGTTGCAGAGCGCGGCGAGAAATCGCACCGCGCTGGTCATCGCCCATCGCCTCTCGACGGTGGTCGATGCGCATCAGATCCTGGTCATGGAAGAGGGCCGCATTCTCGAGCGCGGCACGCACGCCGAGCTCCTCGGCCGCGATGGCCGCTACGCGGAGATGTGGCGGCTGCAGCAGAGCAGCACCGAGGATGCGCTCGCTTGAGAGCGGTCGCATCGAGGCCGCGTGGCATGAAGGTTGCGAATGCTCGACCTCGGCAAAACCCTCGATTTCCGGGCAAACACGCGGCGCCTGTCAGCCGCGATCCCTAGAATTTCGTTTCCTGCACGCGGCACCGCTTTTTCGGCAAACCCCTCGTCCGCGTCGCTGCTTTTCACCATTCCAGGAGCACACATGAAGAAGTCGATCCTTGCCAGCGTGGCCTTTGTGGCCTGCGCCCTGGCCGCCACCGGGGCGGCCCGCGCCGACGACACGCTGAAGAAGGTCAAGGAGAGTGGCGCGATCACCGAAGGCGTCCGCGATTCGTCGGGCGTTCTCTCGTTCACGCTCGGCGACGGCAAGTACGCCGGCTTCCACTACGACGTCTGCGGCCACATCATCGCCGACATCCAGAAGCATCTCGGCATGGCCAAGCTTGAGACGAAGTACCAGCCGGTCACGTCGCAGAACCGCATACCTCTGGTGCAGAACGGCACGGTCGATCTCGAGTGCGGCTCGACGACGAACAACGTCGCGCGCCAGAAAGACGTCGCCTTCGCGCCAACGCTTTACGTCGAGGAAGTGCGTATCGCGGTCAAGGCGAATTCGGGCATCAAGGGCATTGCCGACCTGAACGGCAAGACCATCGCGACGACGACGGGAACCACCTCCGTCCAGTTGCTGCGCAAGAACAAGCGCGCCGCCGGCATGGACTTCAAGGAGCTCAACGGCAAGGACCACTCCGACAGCTTCCTGCTGCTCGAGTCGGGCCGCGCCGATTCCTTCGTCATGGATGGCCAGATCCTGGCCGGCCTGATCGCCAAGTCGAAGAACCCGGCCGACTACAAAATAGTCGGCGAGCCGCTCTCGGTCGAACCGATCGCGATCATGTACAGGAAGGACGACCCGGCCTTTAAGAAGGTGGTCGACGACAGCGTCAAGGCCATGATCAAGAGCGGCGAGGTTGCCAAGCTCTACGACAAGTGGTTCATGCAGCCGATCCCGCCGGCCAACACCAAGCTCAACATGCCGGCGTCCGACGCGACCAAGGCGGCGTGGGCCAACCCGAACGAGAAGCCGACCGAAGATTACGTCGAGAAATAAGTCGGCAATGGGATGAGGTAAGCCCTAGCGCCGGGCGGCGCGGAGTTTGCTTACATTCGACGAGAGCGCGGCGCGGAGCCATTCGCGTCGCGCTTTTCGTTGCGCGGCCGCGCGCAAGACGGCCACTACCGGGGGCGGGGCGTTCGGCATGCTTGACTTCAGCTTCTTCCTCAAGGACACCGGTGGAGACGAGACCTATCTCCACTGGATGATGACGTCGTGGGGCTGGACGCTCTCGGTCGCCGCGCTGTCGCTGATCGTGGCGCTGGTCGTTGGCTCGATCATGGGCATCCTGCGCACCACGCCGAACCGGGCCTTCGTCTACATCGGCAACATCTGGGTCGAACTGTTCCGCAACGTGCCGCTGCTGGTGCAGATCTTTCTCTGGTACCACGTCATCCCGTCGATTTTCCTGTCGCTGCGCGCGGTGCCGAGCTTCGTGCTGGTGGTCTTCGCGCTCGGCTTCTTCACCTCGGCACGGATCGCCGAGCAGGTGAAGGCGGGCATCCAGTCGCTGCCGCAGGGGCAACGGTACGCTGGCCTGGCCGTCGGCCTGACCTTGCCGCAGACCTATCGCTACGTGCTGCTGCCGATGGCCTACCGCATCATCATCCCGCCGCTCACCAGCGAGGCGATGAACATCATCAAGAACACCTCGGTGGCGTTCGCGGTGAGCATCGCCGAGCTGACGATGTTCGCGATGCAGGCGCAGGAAGAGACCTCGCGCGGCATCGAGATCTACCTGTCGGTGACGGCGCTCTATTTCATCTCGGCCTTCGCCGTCAACCGGGTTGCCCACTTCATCGAGAACCGGGTCCAGGTGCCCGGGATGATCGGCGGCAAGTCGTGATGCATCTCGACTTCACCTTCTTCAGCTGGGCCCTGATCCAGAGCTTCATCCTGAAGGGGCTGGTGTTCTCGATCGAGCTCACGATTGTCGCCATGCTCGGCGGCATCGCCATCGGCACGATGCTGGCCCTGATGCGCTTGTCGGGCAAGACCTGGCTGGTGACGCCGGCGGCGATCTACGTCAACACGCTGCGCTCGATCCCGCTGGTGATGGTGATCCTCTGGTTCTTCCTGCTCATTCCGCTGCTGATCGGCCGGCCGCTCGGTACCGATATCTCGTCGATCGTCACCTTCACCGTGTTCGAGGCCGCGTATTACTCGGAGATCATGCGTGCCGGCATCCAGTCGGTGCCGAAGGGCCAGGTCGGCGCCGGCTACGCCGTGGGCATGACCTACGCGCAGTGCATGAAGCTGATCGTGCTGCCGCAGGCCTTTCGCAACATGTTGCCGGTGCTGCTGACGCAGACCATCATCCTGTTCCAGGACACTTCGCTCGTCTATGCGATCGGCGCCTACGACCTGCTGAAGGGCTTCGAGGTTGCCGGCAAGAACTACAACCGGCCGATCGAAGCGTATCTGGTCGCCGCCATCGTCTACTTCATCATCTGCTTCTCGCTGTCGATGCTCGTGCGCCAGCTACAGAAGAAGATCGCCATCATTCGCTAAAGCGTTGGGCTGAACATGATCGACATCAAGAACGTCTCCAAGTGGTACGGCAGCTTCCAGGTGCTGATCGATTGCAGCACCGCCATCCAGAAGGGCGAGGTCGTCGTCGTCTGCGGCCCGTCAGGCTCGGGAAAGTCGACGCTCATCAAGACGGTGAATGCGCTCGAGCCGTTCCAGAAGGGCGACATCGTCGTCGACGGCATCTCGCTCGCCGATCCGAAGACCAACCTGCCGAAGCTGCGCTCGCGGGTCGGCATGGTGTTCCAGCACTTCGAGTTGTTCCCGCATCTCACGGTGACGCAGAACCTGACGCTGGCCCAGATCAAGGTGCTCAATCGCTCGCAGGACGATGCCAGGGTTCGCGGCCTGAAGATGCTAGACCGCGTCGGCCTCATGACGCAAAAGGACAAGTTCCCCGGCCAGCTCTCGGGCGGCCAGCAGCAGCGCGTCGCGATCGCGCGCGCGCTCAGCATGGATCCGATCGTCATGCTGTTCGACGAGCCCACGTCGGCGCTCGATCCCGAGATGGTCGGCGAGGTGCTCGACGTGATGGTGCTGCTGGCCAAGGAGGGCATGACGATGATGGTCGTCACGCACGAGATGGGCTTCGCGCGCAAGGTGGCGCACCGGGTCATCTTCATGGACGTCGGCAAGATCGTCGAGGACTGCACCCGCGATGAGTTTTTCGGCGACCCCGATGCGCGCACGCCGCGCGCCAAGGACTTTCTCTCGAAGATCCTGCAGCACTGAGGCGCTGGCCCCCCTCTCGCGGGGGCGGATGGGACAATCCGCGCATGCCCGATCAGTTGACGATCGTCCGCCCGGACGACTGGCATCTCCACCTTCGCGATGGCGCAGCGATGCAGGATGTGGTGCCGCACAGCGCTCGCCAGTTCGGGCGCGCCGTGATCATGCCGAATCTGCGGCCGCCGATCGTTCGCGTCGAGCAGGCGCTGGCCTATCGGGATCGAATCGTCGCGGCCGTCCCCAAAGGGGTTTCGTTCGACCCATTGATGACGCTCTACCTGACCGACACGACGCCTGCCGATGAGATGCGGCGCGCTCGCGAGGCCGGCATTCTGGGGCTGAAGCTCTACCCTGCCGGCGCTACCACCAACAGCGATGCGGGGGTGACCGATATCAAGCGCGTGACGGCCGTTTTAGAGGCAGCGCAGCGCGAAGGCATTGCGTTGCTCGTGCACGGCGAGGTCACCGATCCGGATGTCGACGTATTCGATCG
>JBDTIO010000034.1:0-4623 GCA_039936375.1 Caldimonas sp.
GCTCACGGCCTTCGATCTCGGTTTCGAAGTCCATCAACTTCTGGCCATCGACGATCGCGAGGCGCCGCTCTTCCGGCTGCGTCGCGTTGATCAGCATGCGTTTCATCTGCACTCCTCATGCACGGCCCTTTTGCGGCCGCGCTTGCTCGAGTCGCCGCGGCCCAGCCGCTGGCGACGAATCGATGCACGAGAAAACGCGAAAAGAAACCGGAAGGAATCGCCCTGGACTGCTCGAGAGCGTTTGCGGTCAGGAGACCGCGAGCTCCGGCAGCGTTGGCGCGCGCGAGTCAATGATGAGGCGGATGTGGAACACGCTTGCGGTCACTGAACGCATGGCGAAGCTCGATGAAGCGGGTTGGTGAGCCAGCGGCTCGTACCTCGTTCTCGTCTTCAACCGGGAAACCTTGTCTTGGGTTCTTGTCTATTTGCTCTGCCGTCTCGTGCCTCGAAGCCGCCGCGCCACTTGGGGAACGCGGCCTGCCGGAGCGGCAAGACGTTGCATCACCATTTGGCCGGACAAAGATCCGGCCGCCACCTGCTGCCGTTACTGCGTCGCCCGATATCGCGACGCTAAACTGTGAAAAATCAAATACTTACGGCTGCAGCGTGGAGCAACGAATTATAGGGGGCAAAGGCAAGGCGCGCGAAGCGGGCTCGCCGCGCCGCCCGGCCGCCCCCGGCGCCGCCACGCCGCCGAGCGTGCGAAACGTCCGCATCGACAGCTCCTCGGCCGGCCAGCGGCTCGACAATTTTCTGGCGAAGATCCTGAAGGGTGTACCGAAGGCGCATCTCTACCGCGTGATCCGCTCGGGCGAGGTGCGGGTCAACAAAGGCCGGGCCGGTGCCGACACGCGGCTGGGTCTCGGCGACGAGGTCCGCATCCCGCCGGTGCGAACGGCCGACCGCAGCGACCAGGCACCGGCGCCGGCCCGCGAGTTCCCGATCGTCTTCGAAGACGAGCATCTTCTGGTGATCGACAAGCCGGCCGGCGTCGCCGTCCACGGCGGCAGCGGCACGAGCTTCGGCGTCATCGAGCAGCTTCGACAGGCTCGGCCTGGGGCCGAGTTCCTCGAGCTCGTGCACCGGCTCGACAAGGAAACTTCCGGCCTGCTTTTGATCGCGCGCACGCGCAAGGCGCTCGTTGCCTTGCAGAACGACCTGCGCTCGAAGAGCCCGGAGCGGGCGGTCGGCAAGACCTACGCGGCGCTCGTTGCCGGCATCTGGCCGGAAAACCTGAAGGTGATCGACGTCGCCCTGCACAAGTATCTCGATGCCGACGGCGCGCGCCGTGTCCGCACGGTCGACGCCTGCAACGCCGACGGGCGCCGTTCGATCACGCTGGTGCGCGTCGCTGAACGTCTGGCGCCATTCAGCTTGCTCGACGTCACGATCAAGACCGGCCGCACACATCAGATCCGGGTTCACCTGACCCACGAAGGCCACGCCGTGGTTGGCGATCCGAAATACGGCGACTTCGCGCTCAACCGGGCGCTGGCGCGCGGGATCACGCTTCCGGCCGTTCGTTTCGACCGCATGTTCTTGCACGCGCGCAGGCTGCGCTTCACGCATCCGGCGACGGGCGAGCCGATCACGTTGGAAGCGCCGATGCCGGAGGCCTGCACGCAATTGCTGCGCGCCCTGCGCGGCGGGGTGCCGGCGCGGCCATGACGACAACTTCGCGTCGCTTCGACCTCATCGCCTTCGACTGGGATGGCACCTTGTTCGACTCGACGAAACTGATAGCGCGCTGCATCCAGTCGGCCTGTGCCGATGTCGGTATCGCGGTGCCGAGCGATCGCGATGCCAGCTACGTCATCGGCCTCGGCCTTGCCGACGCGCTCCGTCACGCGGCGCCGGCGCTGCCGCGCGAACGCTACCCGGAGCTGGCCGGGCGCTACCGGCATCACTACCTGGCCAGCCAGCACGACGTTGTTCTCTTCGACGGCACGCTGGAGATGCTGCGCGCGCTCAAGGCCAGCAACCATTGGCTCGGCGTTGCCACCGGCAAGACGCGACGCGGCCTCGACGAGGCATTGCGCCTCGCCGGCATGCAGGACCTGTTCGATGCGACCCGAACCGCCGACGAAACCGCAGGCAAGCCCGATCCGCTGATGCTGCTCGAGCTGATGCGCGAGCTCGGTTGCGCCGCCGCACGCACCTTGATGGTCGGCGACACGACGCACGATCTGCGGCTCGCCGCCAATGCCGGTTGCGCCAGCGTGGCCGTCAGCTTCGGCGCGCACGAGCCCGAGGCCTTCGTCGAGTTTTCGCCGCTGTATGTCGCGCATTCGACGGAGGAGCTGCATCGCTGGCTGGCCGCCAACGCCTGAGAGCGGGCGGAAAATGAACCATCGTCGCGGCCTTCCACTCAGAGCGCGGCAGACAGGAGCTTTCATGCGACATCACCGGTTGAACGGTGCCGTTATTCGTGCCATCGCGTTCGCCGGCGCCCTGGTCTTCGCCGCCATCGGCTCGCTCGCACAGGCGCAGACGTCCACGGCGGCCGTGCAGCTACCGGCGGGTCTCTCGCGGGTGACATCTGTCGAAGGCATCACCGAATACGCGTTGCCGAACGGTCTGCACGTGCTGACCTTGCCCGACTCGTCGAAGCCGGTGACGACCGTCAACCTGACCATTCGAGTCGGCTCGCGCATGGAGAGCTACGGTGAAACCGGCATGGCGCACCTGCTCGAGCACCTGATGTTCAAGGGCACGCCGCACCATCTGGATCCGAAGAAGGAGATGACCGATCGCGGCCTGGCCTGGAACGGCACCACATCGGACGACCGCACGAACTACTTCGCCAGCATGGCGGAGAACCCCGACCACCTGGGCTTCTATCTTGGCTGGCTCTCCGAGGCGCTGACGCAGTCGTTCATCGCCAAGAAGGACCTCGATTCCGAGATGACGGTGGTTCGCAACGAGATGGAATCCGGCGAGAACGACCCTGGCAACATCCTGTTCGAGAACGTTCGCGCCGCCGCGTATCACTGGCACAACTACGGGCACAGCACGATCGGCGCGCGCTCCGACGTCGAGCACGTCGACATCGCGCAGCTGCAGGCGTTCTATCGAAAGTACTACCAGCCCGACAACGCCGTGCTCATCGTCACCGGCAAGTTCGACGAGGCCAAGACGCTCGCGATCGTCGCCGCGACGTTCGGCAGCATTGCGCGGCCGAGCCGCGTCATCGAGCCGCCCTATACGCTCGATCCGACGCAGGATGGCGAGAGGACGGTCACGCTCCGCCGGGTCGGCGATTCGCCGATCGTGCTCTCGCTGTATCACGTGCCGGCGGGTTCTTCGCCCGACTTCTCCGCGACGACGCTCGCCACCCTGGTGCTCGGCGGCCCCGAGTTCCGTCTGCACAAGGCCCTGGTCGAGAAGAACCTGGCCGCCGAGGCCTTCGGCGGCGCCGAGGCGCTGGCTGAGCCAGGCTTTGCGTTCTTCGGCGCTCAGCTGAAGTCGGGTCAGTCGATCGAGGCGGCTCGCAAGGCATTGATCGACACCGTCGAAGACATCGCAAGCGTGCCGATCACGCAGGCCGAGCTCGATCGCGCGAAGAACATCTGGCTGCGCGGCTTCACGCAGACGCTCAACGACCCGCAGCGCGTCGGCCTCAGCCTCTCGGAATTCGTCGCGCTTGGCGACTGGCGGCTCGGCTTCGACCGCCGGGATCGCATCGCGGCGGCGACGGTCGCCGACGTGAATCGCGTCGCCACGTCGTACTTCATCACCAGCAACCGCACCGTCGGCAGCTTCATTCCGAGCGCAACCACGCCGCCGCGGGCACCGGCGCCGGCACGTGTCGATGTTGCCGCCGAGATGAAGGACTTCAAGGGCGGCAAGGCCGTGGCTGCGGGCGAAGACTTCGACGTGTCGGCCGAAAATATCGCCAAGCGCACGATGCTGGCAACCCTGCCCGGGCCGGCCGGCGTCCGGGTTGCCCTGTTGCCGAAGTCGACGCGGGGAACCAAGGTCGTGGCCTCGATCGCGCTTCAGCTCGGCGACCAGAAGTCCCTGTTCGGCAAGGACGTGATCGGCGAAGCCGCGGCCGACATGCTGTCTCACGGTACCGAGCGGCTGACCCGCGAGCAGCTCGCCACGGCGTTCGAGAAGCTGCAAACGTCATGGAGCGTCAGCGGCGGCGCGCAGGGTGTGACCTTGCATCTGGAGACCACGCGCGCAAACTTGGCCGCGTCGATCAGTCTCGCGGTCGAAGTGCTTCGTACGCCGCGGTTCGATCCGGCCGAGTTCGAGCAGTTGAAGACGGCCTGGGTGGCAGGCATCGAGGAGTCGCGCAACGAGCCGCAGGCGCTCGTCTTGCAGCGCCTGGCCCGCTACGGTAACCCTTACCCCAAGGGCGACGTGCGCTACGCGATGAGCTTCGATGAAACGACGCAGGAAATCGGCGCCCTGAAGCTCGACGAGGTACGTGCGTTCCATCGCGACTTCTACGGCGCGTCGCAAGCCGTCGTCGCCGTCATTGGCGATTTCGACGCGGCCGCGGTGAAAGCCCAGCTCGAGCAGACGTTGGGCAGCTGGAGCAGCAAGGCTGCGTTCGCGCGCGTGCCGCTTCCTTTCGTCGATGTTGCGCCGGACCAGTTTCGCATCGAGGTCAAG
>JBDTIO010000035.1:0-3844 GCA_039936375.1 Caldimonas sp.
GCATCGCGCTGATCACGGCGCGATAGTCCTTCTCGCCGAAGATCGCGCTGCCGGCGACGAAGGTGTCGCAGCCGGCGTCGGCCGCGGCGCGGATGTTGTCGATCTTGATGCCACCGTCGACCTCGAGACGAATGTCGCGGCCGCTGGCGTCGATGCGTTTTCTGATCTGCTCGATCTTGCGCAGCGACGAGGCGATGAACGCCTGGCCACCGAAGCCGGGGTTGACGCTCATCACCAGCACGTGGTCGATCTTGTCGAGCTCCCAGTCGAGCGCGTCGAGCGACGCGGCCGGGTTGAAGACCAGCCCGGCCTTGCAGCCGGCGCCGCTGATCAGCTGGATCGTGCGGTCGACATGGCGGCTGGCTTCCGGGTGAAAGCTGATCATGTCAGCGCCGGCCGCGGCGAAAGCCTCTGCCAGCGCGTCGACCGGCTCGACCATCAGATGCACGTCGATCGGCACCTTCGTGCCGTCGGACTTCACGGCGTGCTTGCGCAACGCGGCGCAGAACATCGGCCCCATCGTCAGGTTCGGGACGTAGTGGTTGTCCATCACGTCGAAATGAATCCAGTCGGCACCGGCCTCGATCACGGCGCGCACCTCGTCGCCCAGCCGCGCGAAGTCGGCCGAGAGGATGCTGGGGGCGATGCGATAGGTCGGCATGTGGCGAGGTCTCGCAACGATTCTAGGTTGCGCGTTCGCGCCTCGTCTCTCGCAGCCTGCCAAAATGCGGCCATGCCGAAACCCGAGTTCACGACGAGCGTCGCCGTCCGCCACCTGCCCGAGCAGACGGACCGGGGGGCCGGCCAGTTCGCGTTCGCGTACACGATCAGCATCCGCAACAGCGGCGATACGACGGCCCAGCTGATCGCCCGACACTGGATCGTCACCGACGCCAACGGCCACGTCGACGAGGTGCGCGGCCTGGCCGTCGTCGGCCATCAGCCGGTATTGAAGCCCGGCGAGAGCTTCGAATACACCAGCTGGACTCGCATCGCCACGCCGAACGGCACGATGCGCGGCACTTTCTTCTGCATGACCGAGGACGCCCGGCCGTTCGACGCGCCAATCGGCGAATTCGGCCTGACGCTCGCCTCGGCGTTGCACTGACGCCTGCGCTTTGCCGGCGCGCTCGGCGCTTTGAAAGCCGCCTGATGAAGATGCCGCTCTGGACGCTCGTCCTGCCTGTCGCCGCGACCCTGCTCGCCGGCGTGGCGCTGCTTTGGCCGCCCGGCGCGGCGCTGGCGCTGCTCTGCGCCGCCGCGTTGATCGGCGCGGTGATGGCCTCGGTACATCACGCCGAGGTCATCGCGCATCGGGTCGGCGAGCCGTTCGGCACCCTCGTTCTCGCCGTCGCGGTGACCGTCATCGAGGTGGCGCTGATCGTCTCGATGATGCTGACCGGCGGCGCCGACACGGCGGCCTTGCCGCGCGACACGATCTTCTCGGCGATCATGATCATCTGCAACGGCGTCGTCGGTCTTTGCCTGCTCGCCGGCGGTCTCAAACACCACGAGCAGAGCTTTCGCCTCGAAGGCGCAGCATCGGCGCTGGCGACCTTGATCGCTCTGTCCACCTTGACGCTGGTCCTGCCGGCCTTCACGACGACGGCGCCCGGGCCGAGCTACACCACGGCGCAGCTCGGCTTCGCCGCCGTGGCCTCGCTCGTGCTCTGGGCCCTCTTCGTGTTCGTGCAGACGGTCCGTCATCGCGACTTCTTCCTGCCGCCGCACGACCCCGCCGACGAGTCGGTGCATGCGCCGCCGCCTTCGGTGGCGCTGGCCTGGGCGAGCTTCTGGCTGCTCGTCGTCTCGTTGCTCGCGGTCATCGGCCTGGCGAAGATCCTCTCGCCGACAATCGAGCGAGCGGTCAAAGCCGCCGGCCTGCCGGCCGCGGTGATCGGCATCGCCATCGCCTTGCTGGTGTTGCTGCCCGAGACCTGGGCGGCCCTGCGCGCGGCGCGCGCCAATCGGCTGCAGACCAGCCTCAACCTCGCGCTCGGTTCGGCCCTGGCGAGCATCGGCCTGACGATTCCGGTCGTCGCGCTGCTGTCGGTCGTGCTCGGGCTACCCTTGATCCTCGGTCTCTCGCCGAAAGACCTGGTGCTGCTTGCGCTGACCTTCGTCGTCGGCGGCATCACCCTCGGCACCGGTCGCACCAACGTGCTGCAGGGTGCCGTCCACCTCGCGATCTTCGCCGCCTTTCTTCTTCTCGCCATCGTGCCGTGAGGGCATGCCAGAGATGATGCGAGCGCCGCGAAATGCGTGGGCCCTCGCAGCGTCGATCGCCGCCCTCGCGCTGCTGGCGTCCTGTTCGAGCAGCGCGCCGACGATGCCGATCATCGCGTCGCAGCCCGCACCGGCCACAGCCGGCACGACAGCGCCGGTCAGCCCTGCGGCGGCCACAGCAACAGACTCGATCGACCGGCCGCACGCCCGCTGGATCGCCGCGGCCTGGACCGATCTCCCCGGTTGGCCGCGCGACCGCAGCGCCGACGTCTTGCCGGCACTCCTGCGCAGTTGCGAGCGGCCCGCGGCGGCCTGGTTGGTGGTCTGCAGTGCCGCGAGGAAAGACGCACTCGACCTCCTCGGCGACGACGCTGCGACGCGCACCTGGCTCGAAGCCCATCTGCGGCCCTGGCGGGTCGAATCGCCGGACGGCATGGGCACGGGCCTGGCCACCGGGTACTTCGAACCGCTCATCGAAGCGTCCCGAACGACGCGGCCGGGCTTTCGCGTCGCCTTGTATGCACCGCCCGCGGACCTCGCGACAAAAAAGCCGTACTGGACGCGCCAGCAGGCCGACACCCTGGCGGCGGCGCGCAAGGCACTGCGCGGCAGCGAGATCGCCTGGCTGCGAGACCCGCTCGACGCGCTGTTGCTGCAAGTGCAGGGCTCGGGGCGCCTCGTCTTCGTCGACGAACGGGGCCGGCCGCAATCACCGGTGCGGGTCGCCTTCGCCGCGCACAACGACCAGCCCTACAAGTCGGTCGGCCGCTGGCTCGTCGAACACGGCGAGCTGACGCTGGAGCAGGCCTCGTGGCCGGCGATACGAGCCTGGGCCAGAAAAAACCCGAAGCGCGTCGACGAGATGCTCTGGAGCAATCCTCGCCTGGTGTTCTTTCGCGAAGAGCCGTTGCCCGATCCCTCGATCGGACCGCGAGGAGCGCAAGGCGTGCCGCTGACTCCCGGCCGCTCGATCGCCGTCGATCCGCTGAGCGTGCCCTACGGCACTCCCGCCTGGATCGACACCACCGAGCCGCTCTCGTCGACGCCGCTTCGCCGGCTGGTGGTGGCGCAGGACACCGGCACCGCGATCACCGGCGCAGTGCGTGCCGACTACTTCTGGGGCTGGGGCGAGGTCGCGGAAACGCAGGCCGGGCGCATGAAGCAGCCGCTGCGGCTGTGGGTGCTGTGGCCACGCTGACGGCGTCGCCCCTCACCGCCGGCCCCACCCCGGGTGCGGCTTTGCGTCTGCCTCGTGCCGGCTGGCGTAAGGAGCGAAAGAATCGCGGGTCTGGCGCGACCAAGCCGGCAGACCCCTTACCCGGAGATCCCTCATGACCCGCCGCCCTTTCCTAGCCGCTCTCTCCGCCTTCGCTCTGGCGCCGAAGTTTGCCGGCGCCCAAGGCCCGACCCCCAGGATCGAGAAGCTCTCGCTGTCCGACGCCGAGTGGAAGAAGCGCCTTGCACCGGCTTCGTACGACGTGCTTCGTCACGAAGGCACCGAGCGGCCTGGCTCGAGCCCGCTCAATGCCGAGCATCACAAGGGCGTCTTCCATTGCATCGCCTGCGATCTGCCTCTCTTTTCGTCGGAGACGAAATTCGAGAGCGGCACCGGCTGGCC
>JBDTIO010000036.1:0-6069 GCA_039936375.1 Caldimonas sp.
CGGTCGACGTCGAAGAGCTCCTGCTTGAGCGCCTGCGCGTTGGTCAGATTGCCGTTGTGTACGAGCACGATGCCGTAGGGCGCGTTGACGTAGAACGGCTGCGCTTCCTCTTCGCTGTAGGCGTTGCCCGCCGTCGGGTAGCGCACCTGACCGAGGCCGACGGTGCCGGGCAGCGCGCGCATGTTGCGGGTGCGAAAGACGTCGCGCACCATGCCGCGCGACTTCTGCATGAAGCACTTGGTGCCCTGCATGGTGACGATGCCGGCGGCGTCCTGGCCGCGATGCTGCAGCAGCAGCAAGGCGTCGTAGATCAGCTGGTTGACCGGCGCCTTCGAGATCACTCCGACGATTCCGCACATGGCTCGTATCCTCAGTGTTTCAGACGCGTCGCGAGGCCGGCGCCGAGCCCGACGGAACCAACGGCAGCAGCTCGCGCAGCATCTGGTCGAGCAGCGCCGCGCCCGCGGACTCCCGCCACGCCGCCGAAGCCGCCAGCGGCGTGTAGGCAACGACCGTGGCCATCGCAAGCAGCACGATCAGGCCGCGTGCCACCCCGAACACCGTGCCGAGCAACCGGTCGAGCGGGCGCAGGGGCGTCGCCCCGATCAGGGCCGACACGCCACGGGCCAGCAAGCCCCAGACGATCAACACGATGACGAACGCAGATACGAACGAAGCACCGTGATTCAAGGCCGAGCCGGCATCGCCGATGGGCAGATGCGGTGCGATGAAGGGCGCGAGCCAGCGGCCGGCGAAGTAGGCGACGAACCAGCCGGCGAGCGACAGCAGCTCGAAGGTGATGCCGCGCACCAGGCCGACAATCGCCGAGACGACGATGATGCCGATCATCGCGACGTCGACCCATCCGAGCGGCAGCCATTGCACAGTCTCAGAGCGTCAGCACGACGGCGGCGAGGCCGGCCGCTTTGGCCTTGGCGAGCGCGGCATCGGCCTCTTCGCGCGACGCGAACGGGCCGACGCGAACGCGAATGCGGTTGCCGCCCGGCGTCTGCGCCACCTGGGTGTAGGTCTTGAGGCCGAGCTTTTCGACTTTCTGCCGCGTCTCGCGCGCTGATTCGGCATCGGCGAAGGCACCTACCTGGACGACGAAGCGCTGTGTCTCAGCGGCGGCAACCGGCCGACCTTCGAGGAGGGCCCGCGCCCTTTCGCTCTCGGCGTTCGGCGCGGTCGCCGGCTTCGCTGACGATGCCGACGCTGGCGCGACCGCCGTGGCGCGACGGGGCGACTCGACGGCCGGCGCGATCGGCAGCGCCGACGGCGTCGAAGCCGGTACCGGCGCGGCGACCGAATTCGATGCGCGGACCGGGCTCGGCAGAGCCACCGACGACGCGGCGCGCGGCGGCGTGACGTCGCGGCCCGCGTCGTTGCGCGACTCGGTGACGACCCGTTCTTTCGGCGCTTCGACCGGCTTCGCCTTGTCATCGTCGCGAGTCGAGGCCAACGGCGCGACGGGTGCGGGCGGCGCGACCAGCGGCGGCGCGGTGTCCTTGCGCGGAATCTCGATCGGAATATCGACCGGAATCGGCCGCGGCTGGGTCTCGAACACCAGGGGAAAGCCGATGACGCCGATGCCGAGCAGCACGACGGCGCCGATCAGCCGCTGCCGGGCGCGCGTTCGCGCCTGTTGCACGGCATCGGCCGGAGAAAGCGCGGTGGCTGCGGAGTCGCTCTTCTGCTTGAACATCGTGGCCTGCGGTTCGAGCCGAATGCGGGGGTTGGAAGCGCCGCGAGCCCGTGGGCCACGGCCCTAGACGGAGTGGCGGCCGCCTCGTTGCGGCAAGCCGTTCGCGAGGACGGCGCCGACGTTGTAGAAGGAGCCGAAGATGACGATTCTATCAACCGGGTCGGCGTCGGCAAAGGCTGCAGCGAGCGCGTCGGCAGGCCGGGTGTGCTGGGCGACAGCAACCGCACGGCCGCTTCGGTCCGACGTTTCGCGAATCGCCGCGAGCTCGGCCACCGTCGCCGCCCGCGCGATCGGCAGATCGGTGAAATGCCAGGCATCGACGAGCGGCGCCATGCGGGTGAGGATGGCGGCGATGTCCTTGTCGCGCATGGCGCCAAACACGGCGTGGGTGCGCGGGAAAAAGCCCATCTGGTCGAGATTGTGGGCTAGCGCCGCAACCGCATGCGGGTTGTGCGCAACGTCGAGCACGAGCGTCGGCTGGCCGGCGATGACCTGGAATCGGCCGGGCAGCTCGACCGTGGCCAAGCCCGTGCGCACGGCCTGCGCGCTGACCGGCAACCGATGCCGCAAGGTCTCGAGCGCGGCGAGCGCACCGGACGCGTTGAGGAGTTGATTGGCGCCGCGCAGCGCCGGATAGCCGAGGCCGCTGAAGCGCGTCTCGCGGCCTGACCATTCCCATTGCTGGCGATCGCCAGCGAAGCGGAAGTCGACGCCGGCGCGGCGCAGGTCGGCGCCGATCGCGCGCGCTTCGTCGATCACGCTCGTCGGAGGCAAGGGATCGCTGACGATCGCCGGGCGACCGCGGCGAAAGATGCCCGCCTTCTCGCGACCGATCGACTCGCGATCTCCGCCAAGGAGCTCGGCATGGTCGATGTCGATGCTGGTGAGCACGGCGCAGTCGGCGTCGAAGACGTTGACCGCGTCGAGGCGGCCGCCGAGGCCGACCTCGAAGATGACGAGATCGAGCGGCGACGCCGCGAGCAGGCGGGCGATGGCCAGCAACGTGAACTCGAAGTACGTGAGCGAGACATCGCCGCGCGCCGCCTCGACAGCCTCGAAGTGCGGCAGCAGCGCAGCACCGTCGACCATTCGGCCGTCGATGCGGCAGCGCTCTTCGAAATGGATGAGGTGCGGCTTCGAGAAGAGCCCGACGCGGTAGCCGGCGGCGAGGGCGATCGACTCGAGCATGGCGCACGTCGAGCCCTTGCCATTGGTGCCGGCTACGGAGATGAGCGGTATGTCGAACGAAAGACCGAGCGCCTCCTTGACGACGCGAACGCGCGCCAGCGTCAGCTCGACGCTCTTCGGGTGCAGCCGCTCGCAGTGCGCGAGCCACTCGTCGAGCGTCCTGCTCACACCGGCCGGGCGAAGGGCCGCCCCAAGCCCGGTCGCGTCGCCCCGGGGGGCAGCGACCGGAGGGAGCGTGGCGTCACCGTCAGGCCACCGCGTCGGACGGCAGGCGCTGCAGCATGGCGATCTGTCGCGCGATGGTCGGGCGCAGTTCGCGCCGGTCGACGATCATGTCGATCGCGCCGGTCTGCACCAGGAACTCGGCGCGCTGGAAGCCTTCGGGCAGCTTCTCGCGCACCGTGTTCTCGATGACGCGCGGACCGGCGAAGCCGATCAGCGCCTTCGGCTCGGCGATGACGACGTCGCCCACGAACGCGAAGCTGGCCGAGACGCCGCCCATGGTCGGATCGGTGAGCACGCTGATATAGGGCAGGCCGGCCTTGGCGAGGCGCGTCAGCGAGGCGTTGGTCTTGGCCATCTGCATCAGGCTGAGAAGCCCTTCCTGCATGCGCGCGCCGCCGGTCGCGGTGAAGCTGATGAATGCCGTCTTCTGCTCGATGGCGGTATGCACGCCGCGCACGAAACGCTCGCCGACGACGGAGCCCATCGAGCCGCCCATGAAATCGAACTCGAAGCAGACGGCGACGACCGGCAGCGTCATCAGGGCGCCGCCCATGACGACGAGCGCGTCGGTCTCGCCGGTGTTCTCCAGCGCGTCCTTCAGACGCTCGGGGTACTTCTTGCTGTCCTTGAATTTCAGGGCGTCGACCGGCAGCACCTCCTGGCCGATCTCGTAGCGGCCCTCGGCATCGAGGAAGGCGTCGAGCCGGGCGCGCGCGCCGATCCGGTGGTGGTGACTGCACTTCGGGCAGACGAAAATGTTCTTCTCGAGATCGGTCTTGTAGAGCACCGTCTCGCAGGCCGGGCACTTGATCCATAAGCCTTCGGGCACCGTGCGCCGCTCGCTCGGGTCGGTGGGCTGGATCTTCGGTGGCAGCAGTTTTTCGAGCCAGCTCATCGGATCGTTCCTGTTCTGTTCAACGCGCGTCGAGCGCGATGCGGATCTCGGCCATGAAGCGGCCGGCGATGCGCGGCGCTTCTTCGCGGCTCGCGCCTTCGAGGCGCTGCACCAGCGCGCTGCCGATCACGACAGCGTCGGCCACCTCGGCCACTGCGCGCGCGGTCTGCGCGTCGCGAATGCCGAAGCCGACGCCGATCGGCAGCTTCACGTGGGTTCGAATGCGCGGAATCATGTGTTGGACGGCAGCGATGTCGAAGTGCCCCGCACCCGTCACGCCTTTGAGAGAGACATGGTAAACGTATCCCGATGCCACTTCGGCGACGCTGCGAATGCGCGCGTCGCTCGATGTCGGCGCGATCAGGAAGATCGGATCGAGCGCCCTCGCTTTCAACAAGGTGGCGAAGTCCGCGCATTCTTCAGGCGGATAGTCGACGACGAGAAAGCCGTCGACGCCAGCGGCTTTGGCATCGTCGGCGAAGCGCTCGATGCCGTAGCGCTCGATCGGGTTGGCGTAACCCATGAGCACGAGAGGCGTCTTGTCGTCGCGCGCGCGGAATTCGCGCACCGCGGCGAGCACCTGCGTCATGCCGATGCCGCGCGCCAGGGCCCGCTCGCTCGCCTTCTGGATCACCGGTCCGTCGGCCATCGGGTCGCTGAAGGGCACGCCGAGCTCGATGACGTCGGCGCCGGCGGCGGCCATCGCAAGCATGATCTCGGCCGTCCCCTCGGCATGCGGGTCGCCGACAGTCACGTAGGGAATCAGCGCCTTGCGACCTTGCACATGCAAGGCGGCGAAGGTGGCGGCGATGCGGCTCATCGCCTGGCCCGTCGCGCATCGAGTTCGGCGACGGTGGCGATGTCCTTGTCGCCGCGGCCCGACAGGTTGACGAGCAGGTGCTGGTCGGAGCGCATCGTCGGCGCCAGCTTCATCGCATAAGCTACCGCGTGGCTCGATTCGAGCGCTGGAATGATGCCTTCGGTGCGGCACAGCCGGTGAAACGCCGTGAGTGCGTCGTCGTCGCCGATCGCCACGTACTCGGCCCGGCCGATGTCGTGCAGGTACGCGTGTTCGGGGCCGACGCCGGGGTAGTCGAGTCCGGCCGAGATCGAATGCGTCTCGATGATCTGGCCGTCGGCGTTCTGCAGCAGGTACGTCCGGTTGCCGTGCAGCACGCCGGGACTGCCGGCGCAGATCGACGCCGCATGCCTGCCGGTCTCGAGGCCCTCGCCCGCCGCTTCGACGCCGATCAGCCGCGTCTTCGCGTGGCCGATGTAGGGATAGAAGATACCCATCGCGTTGCTGCCACCGCCGACGCATGCGATCACCGCATCGGGCTGGCGGCCGATCATCTCGGGCATCTGCACCAGGCACTCGTCGCCGATGACGCGCTGGAAGTCGCGCACCATCGTCGGGTACGGGTGCGGCCCGGCGACCGTGCCGATGATGTAGAACGTGTTCTCGACGTTGGTCACCCAGTCGCGCAGCGCTTCGTTGAGCGCGTCTTTCAGCGTCTTCGAGCCGCTCTCGACCGGCACCACGGTCGCGCCGAGCAGGTTCATGCGGTAAACGTTCGGCGCCTGCCGCCTGACGTCCTCGCTGCCCATGTAGATGACGCACTCGAGACCGTAGCGCGCGCAGATCGTGGCCGTCGCGACGCCGTGCTGGCCGGCGCCCGTCTCGGCAATGACGCGCGGCTTGTCCATTCGGCGCGCCAGCATCGCCTGGCCGATCGTGTTGTTGATCTTGTGCGCACCGGTATGGTTGAGATCTTCGCGCTTCAGGTAGATCTGCGCGCCGCCGAGCTCGCCCGAAAGACGCGCCGCGTGATAGATCGGGCTCGGCCTGCCCACGTAGTGGGCGAGTTCGGAGCGGAATTCGGCGTCGAACGCCGGATCGGCCTTGGCCGCGTCGTAGCAGGCCTTCAACTCTTCGAGCGCATGGACGAGCGTCTCGGCGACGAAGCTGCCGCCATAGGGGCCGAAATGCCCGCGCGCGTCGGGCTGTTGGTAGTCGAGCATGGGAAGGATCGCCTCAGGAAACCGAGGCATCGAT
>JBDTIO010000037.1:0-3782 GCA_039936375.1 Caldimonas sp.
CCTCCGGTGACCTTAATCATGACCTGCGGCGCGCGCCGGACCGTGGCCTCGATTCGGCTCCGGATCGCCGAGGCGCGCTCCTTTGTCGAACGCAGCCGCGGCGTCCATGACTTGACGACGCGGTTGCTGGGATAGAAGAGTCGCTCGCCCCACTGGACGAGTACGCCGTCGATAGACGTGTCTACGCTCATGGCTTTTTGCCAAGGCTTGTCGTGACGGCCGATCTGGGTCGGTCCGTGGACCGAGCCACTGACAGCTCGGCCAGAACGGTAGCGTCTCGTTTGAGATGGGCGCGCACGTCGGCGTCGAGGGTTTGGAGGCGTTGGGTATATTCGCGCGCAGCTTGCGAGGACCCCTGCCCCAGGAGTTCTGCCAGATGATGGATGTCCCGGCTGAGGACCGCGAGCTCCTCAGCGGAATGATTCAAGGCATGGGCCAGCGCAGTCCGGCTCGTCGAAGCTACGACGAGCACCGCACCGTCGATCAGCCGCGTCAGGTACGCGCCACGAGACAACCCGGCAGCGAAGCAGTTCTGGTCAAGGCGTTGCGCAGCACTGCGCGCCAAGCGAACAGAAAGTTTGGCAAGTGACCGCCGTCCTGCGGTTGTGGCAAGCCCGGACGGCGAACTCGGCGAGCCGATGACATTCGGACCTAGCTTCGCAACGAGGGCGCCGCGGAGCACATCGGACTCGGTGATGGAATCCGCGGCGGCGCGTGCAGCCAACGCGGCGCGCAGACCGCGCAAGTCCACCGTGAAGTACTCGCGCCTGCTCTGTCGCGAGGCGAGGGCTCGCCGACCGTTGTCAAGGTGCAAGGTCGGTCCGGTCACGCCCTGCCCTTCGGACTTTATTGCCACCGTCTCTCTACCTGCCGGAAAGATCGGCAAGTCGCCGCCGCAGCGTGGCCAGCTCGTCGGGAGTGACCGCGGCTTCGGCCCGCGTCATGTCGCCGAAGAGCGATTCGAGGCGCGTGCAGAGCCGGCTTGCCTGGTCGACGAAGGAGTTCTTGCGCGGCGACGCGGCCGCCGTCCGCTGTGTGACGCGCTTCGGGCGCGGAGCCTCTTTCAGTGATGCAACCTCGCGGCGAGTGATCTCGCGTTCGCCGGTGACGATCGACTTGACCTTGTCCGGCTCCTTCTCGTGCAGCTTGGCGAGTTCGTACAAGGTTCGTGGGGAAGTACAACGGCCAGTGCGCAACGCCTTTTCTAGCTCAGGCGGCAGCGTCTGGACGGCGACACTCAGGAAGTCCGGTCGGCCAAGATGATTGTCGTTACCGGTCATGCTGCTTGACGCCATCCAAGCGTCAACAGCGCGAGGTGATGTGCCACGGTCGTCTGATCGATACCCATGCGCTTTGCGATCTCGGCGTTGGATTCGCCGGCATCGACGCGCGCGCGCATGAACCTTGCGAGATCGAGAGACGTCATGCCATGACGTTTCTGGTTCTCGGCGATCTGCGCGTAAACGTCATGAGCTTTCGAGCCGATGACGACGGGTACCGTTTCCAGGCCTGCTTGCTTGGCGGCACGCAGGCGCCTGGCGCCGAAGAGGACACGGTAGCGACCGTCGCCCAGTGGAAGCACCACGATGGGCTGGAGGATGCCGCGCAGAGCGATGTCGTGCGCGAGTTCGGCGATCTCTTCGTTGCGGAACTCGGTCCGTGGGTTGTTCGGGTCTTCGTCAACACAGCGAATGGACACCTGCAGGGGACGCCCTTCGCCGGTCAACACGTCGAGCGAGAGCTCACTCGAAAGCTCGAGAGCCTGAGCGTCCTCGACCTTCCCTGAGCGAGCCTGGATCACGGCCTCGAACGGAGTTTCATCCGTCAGGTCGACCAGATCGAGCTGCTCTGCTTTCGATTTGTCCCATGGCACGCGCATCGACAGATCGTGCCGCTGCCCGCTTCGCAGGGGAAGTCCCCTTTAGGAGATCGGAATCGGGTGCGCCAAGTCCATCAACATCTCACTAGATTCCGCGCCGTCCGCCGCAGTCTTTTCGTTGTCACAGACTGTTTCAACTACATCGCGGCGTTGCCGTCGCCTGTCGTCGGCGCATGGGGCACGGCTGATGTCTTACAGGCTCAAGCCACTTGCAGTTCGAAGTGCACCGTCCGACCAAGGGCCGTCGCAATGTTCACCAATGCATCGAGGGAGAAGCGCGACACCCTCCCCCGCAGCAGATCGTTGATTCGGGGCTGCGTGATGCCGCAATGCGCTGCGGCATCGACCTGAGTCCAGCCGCTGCCTTTGACGACCTCGGCGATCTGCTGCATCAACTCAGCACGGGCACGCAGGTTGGCGGCCTGCTCCGGCGTGTCCGAGAGCGCATCCCAGACACTGGTGTAGACCTCGCCCGACTGCTTTGCCAGCTTTGCCTTCGCTGTGACCATCACTGTTCCTTGATCAACTGTGCCCATCGGCGCTTGGCCAGCTCGAGGTCCGGTTTGCTCGTTTCCTGGGTCTTCTTCTGAAACGCATGCAATACCACGACTGATTCTTTGAGCCGTGCGGTGTAGATCACCCGAAACGTGCCCGAGTCGTCCCATACGCGAATCTCCTCGACGCCTCGACCGATCGTCGGCATCGGCTTGAAGTCGTCGGGCTGCAGCCCTCGCTGCAGTCTGTCCAACTGGTACCCAGCATCGTGGCGCGCATCCTCGGGAAACTCGCGCAACCGCTTCAGCGAATCGCCCAGAAACCGAACAGACTTCATACTATATCCGTTTGGATATAAAAAGGCAAGCGAGGCTAGGTGCCCTTGGCTGCAGCTGACGCAGGATCGGCGAGAAACAAAGCCCAATCGCTCATCAGCGAAATTCGCTTCTCCAACAGATCGCCCCGCCGATAGGCCGCCTCGACCTTGTCGCCGATGGTGTGAGACAGCGCCATCTCCGCAACTTCGCCCGAATGGTCCGTGTACTCGGAAACCCAATCGCGAAACGTGCTGCGAAAGCCATGGGCCGTAGCCGCTACCTTCATCCTTCGCAGCACCGCCGTGAGACTCATGTCGGAAAGGGCCCCGCGCATCCCTGGGAAGAGAGGGTCGTCCGGTAGATGGTCTCCCGCGATCGAGCGAAGCAACCTGAGAGCCGGCTTGGAAAGTAGGACTCGGTGCTCGCGACCTGATTTCATGCGGTTGGCAGGAATCGTCCACAGTGCTGCGTCCAAGTCGACTTCCGACCAAGTCGCGCCACGGACCTCGCCGGATCGTGCGGCGGTCAGCACAACAAACTCGAGCGCTCGAGCCCCTATGCCCTCCTGCCGGCGTAGGAGCTTCATGAAGGTGACAACCTCCTTCACCTTGACCGCTGCGTGGTGGCGCACGGGTGCCACCTTCGAAGCATGCGGTAGGGCCGCATCGAGGTTCCCCCTCCAGCGCGCGGGATTGAGACCCTCTCGATAGCCCCGCGCCGTCGCGTAGTCCAGAACGAGCTCGATACGGGATCTGACACGAGTAGCAGTCTCCGTCTTGGAGGTCCAGATCGGCTCAAGGACGCCGATCACGTGGGCCGGGCGGATGTCCCGCACCAGAAGCTTGCCAATGGAGGGCTCCGCGTAGGTGCGCAGCGTCGACGTCCACTGAGCCCCGTGCTTCGCGTTCTTCCACGACTTCTCGTGTTGGGAGGTAATAGTCCGACGAGTACCGTTGCTGGTGGTCTCGTGGGTCAGACGTCAACGAGATGTCGAAGCAGTTCGAATGCGACCCGCCACTTCTGGCCGTCGCAGTCGAGCGTGGCGGTGTGTTGATTGACGCGCACGATCAGGCCGACGCGGTGCTGAAGAT
>JBDTIO010000038.1:0-3779 GCA_039936375.1 Caldimonas sp.
GTCGCCATCAGCTCGTCGGCGCTCAGGCGCTCGCTCGACCAGTCCGTGACGCGCTCGCCTGGGTCGAGCTCGCCCACTCGCACGCCGGTGCGAAAGACGACGCCTTCGGCCCGCATCTGGGCGACGCGCCGGTCGATGTGCAACTTTTCCATCTTGAAGTCGGGAATGCCGTAGCGCAGCAGGCCGCCAAGCGCATCGTTCTTCTCGAAGACCGTCACTTCGTGCCCGGCCCGCGCCAGTTGCTGGGCAGCAGCAAGACCCGCCGGGCCGGAACCGACCACGGCGACTGTCTTGCCTGTCTTCGCGTGCGCTGGCCGCGGCAGAACCCAGCCTTCGGCCCAGGCGCGATCGATGATCGCGTGCTCGATCGACTTGATGCCGACCGGGTCGTCGTTGATGTTGAGCGTGCAGGCCTCTTCGCACGGTGCGGGGCAGATTCGGCCGGTGAACTCGGGGAAATTGTTGGTCGAGTCGAGGACCGCAAAGGCTGTCTTCCAGTCGGCGCGATAGACGAGGTCGTTGAAGTCCGGAATGATGTTATTGACCGGGCAACCGCTGTTGCAGAACGGCGTGCCGCAATCCATGCAGCGGGCACTCTGCACTTTGGCTTCGTCTTCCTTCAGCGTATGAACGAACTCGCGGAAATTCTTGACGCGCTTCTTCACTGGCTCGTGGTCTTCTTCCACGCGCTCGAAGTTCATGAAGCCGGTCACATTGCCCATCGCGGTGCTTCTTCCATCTTTCTGTTCGATCGCGCTACTTAGGCGCGCTGACCTTCGGCGACTTGGCGCCGCACCTGGCCTTGGCGATCGCATCTTCGGCGGCGCTGCCGGCACGCATTTCGCCGAGCGCCGTCATCGCCTTGAGACTGATCTCGGCCAGCGCGCGTTTGTATTCGTTCGGGAAGACCTTGACGAACTTGCCACGCGCCTCGTTCCAGTGGTCGAGAATTTCGCGCGCGCGCAGGCTACCCGTCCATTTGTGGTGATCGGCGACGAGACCCTTCAGAAGCGCTTCGTCGGTCTGCTCGCGATGCCAGATGGCGCGCTCGACCCCCTTCTCCTGCTCGGCGGACGTGGCAACGACCGCGAGCGAAACCATCGACGTGTTGCAACGGGATGCGAAGTCCCCGTCTTCGTCATAGACATAGGCAATGCCACCGCTCATGCCCGCGGCGAAGTTGCGCCCGGTCCGGCCGAGCACGACGACGGTGCCGCCGGTCATGTACTCGCAGCCGTGATCGCCGGTGCCTTCCACGACTGCCGTCGCCCCCGACAGTCGCACCGCGAAGCGCTCACCGGCAACGCCGCGAAAGAACGCCTCGCCGCTGGTCGCACCGTAGAGCACGGTGTTGCCGACGATGATGTTGGCGGTAGCGTCGCCGCGAAAGTCGATGCTCGGGCGGATCGCGAGTCGACCGCCGCTCATGCCCTTGCCGGTTTAGTCGTTGGCATCGCCGATGAGATAGACGGTGATGCCCTTGGCGAGAAATGCGCCGAAGCTTTGCCCGCCCGTGCCTTCCATCTGGATGAAGATGGTGTTGTCGGGCAGCCCTTCGGGGCGGCGCCGGATGAGCTCGCCCGAAAGCATCGCACCGACCGTGCGGTTGACGTTGCGCACCTCTTCGAGAAGCTGCACCTTTTCACCGCGTTCTATCGCCGGGCGGCATTTCTCGATCAAGCGGACGTCGAGCGCTTTCTCGAGCCCGTGATCTTGCGCTTCGACATGGCGGCGGGCCACCGTCGCGGGTGCCGAAGGCGCGTGCAGGATGCGGCTGAAATCGAGCCCCTTGGCCTTCCAGTGCGCGATGCCCTTCCTGGTGTCGATGAGATCGACCCGGCCAATCAGCTCATCGAATTTTCGGATGCCCAGCTGCGCCATGAGCTGACGCGCCTCTTCGGCGACGAAGAAGAAGAAATTGACGACGTGCTCGGGCCGGCCCTGGAATTTGGCGCGCAACACCGGATCCTGTGTCGCCACGCCGACCGGGCAGGTGTTGAGGTGGCACTTCCGCATCATGATGCAGCCCTCGGCGACGAGCGGCGCCGTGGCGAAGCCGAACTCGTCGGCGCCGAGCAAGGCACCGATAACGACGTCGCGGCCGGTCTTCATCTGCCCGTCGGCCTGGACGCGGATGCGACCGCGCAGCCGGTTGAGCACGAGCGTCTGCTGCGTCTCGGCCAGGCCGAGCTCCCAAGGTGTGCCGGCGTGCTTGATCGAGCTCCACGGCGACGCACCCGTGCCGCCATCGTGGCCGGCGATGACGACGTGATCGGCCTTGGCCTTGGCGACACCGGCGGCGATCGTGCCAACACCGACTTCAGAGACTAGCTTGACGCTGATGCTCGCCCGCCGGTTCGCGTTCTTCAGATCGTGGATCAGCTGAGCCAGGTCTTCGATCGAATAGATGTCGTGGTGCGGCGGAGGCGAGATGAGACCGACGCCCGGCACCGAATAGCGCAGCCGCCCGATGTATTCGCTGACCTTGCCACCGGGCAGCTGGCCGCCCTCGCCCGGCTTGGCACCCTGCGCCATCTTGATCTGCAGCTGGTCGGCCGACATCAGGTACTCGGTCGTCACGCCGAACCGGCCCGACGCGACCTGCTTGATCTTCGAGCGCAGCGAATCGCCCGCTTTCAACGCGAAGTCGACGACGATGTCGCCCTTGCCGATGATGTCGCTGAAGTGCGTGCCTTCGGCGATGCTCTCGCCTTTCATCTCGGCGCGATAGCGGGCCGGGTCTTCGCCACCCTCGCCGGTGTTCGACTTGCCGCCGATACGGTTCATCGCGACCGCGAGCGTCGCGTGCGCTTCGGTCGAGATCGAGCCGAGCGACATCGCGCCGGTGGCGAAGCGCTTGACGATCTCGACGGCCGACTCGACCTCGTCGATCGACACCGATTTCGCCGGATCGACGACGAGCTCGAACAGGCCACGCAGCGTCATATGGCGCTGGCTCTGGTCGTTGATGAGCCTGGCATATTCCTGGTAGGTCTCGAAGCGATTGGCACGCACGCCGTGCTGCAACTTGGCGATCGCGTCGGGCGTCCACATATGCTCTTCGCCACGCACCCGCCAGGCGTACTCGCCGCCGGCGTCGAGCATGCCCTCGAGCACCGGGTCGTCGCCGAAGGCGGCGCGGTGCATGCGGATCGCCTCTTCGGCAACCTCAAAGATGCCGATGCCGCCGATCTGGCTGGCGGTGCCGCGGAAGTACTTGTCGACCAGCGTCTTCTCGAGGCCGATCGCCTCGAACAGTTGCGCCCCGCAGTACGACATGTAGGTCGACACGCCCATCTTCGACATGATCTTCGACAGACCCTTGCCGATCGCCTTGATGTAGTTGTAAACCGCCTTCTCCGTCGCCAGGTCGCTCGGCAGGTCGTTGTGCAGGGCAGCAAGGGTCTCGAGCGCCAGGTAGGGATGAACCGCTTCGGCACCGTAGCCGGCGAGAACCGCGAAGTGATGCACCTCGCGCGCCGAGCCAGTCTCGACGACGAGACCCGCCGTCGTGCGCAACCCCAAACGAACGAGATGCTGGTGCACCGCCGATAGCGCAAGCGGTGCCGACAACGACACGCTGTCGCGGCCGACCTTGCGGTCGCTGAGGATCAGGATGTTGTGGCCGCTTCGAATCGCATCGACGCTCTCGGCGCACATCGAGGCAAGCTTGGCCTCGATGCCTTCGGCGCCCCAGGCGAGCGGGTAGGTGATGTCGATCTCGTAGCTCTTGAACTTCGCGCTGGTGTGCGCTTCGATCGAGCGCAGCCGCGCCATGT
>JBDTIO010000039.1:0-2572 GCA_039936375.1 Caldimonas sp.
ATTCGGGCTGGGCCGCCGCGGGCATCGGCTTCTCGCTCAACAACGCCATGCTCATCATCGCCGGCTCGCTGGTCGGATCGTCGGGCGCGATCCTCAGCTACATCATGTGCAAGGCGATGAACCGCTCCTTCTTCAACGTCATCCTCGGCGGCTTCGGCGGCGAGGGCGGCCCGGTGGCGGGCAAGACCGAGCAGCGGCCGGTCAAGAGCGGCAGTGCCGACGACGCCGCGTTCATTCTCGGCAACGCCGAGACGGTGATCATCGTTCCCGGCTACGGCCTGGCGGTGGCGCGAGCCCAGCACGCCGTCAAGGAGCTCGCCGCCAAGCTCACGGCAAAAGGCATCAGCGTCAAATACGCCATTCATCCGGTCGCCGGCCGCATGCCGGGACACATGAACGTGTTGCTGGCCGAGGCGGAGGTGCCCTACGACCAGGTCTTCGAGATGGAAGACATCAACGGCGAATTCGGTCAAGCCGATGTGGCGATCATTCTCGGCGCCAACGACGTCGTGAACCCGGCCGCGCACACCAAGGGCAGCCCGATCTACGGCATGCCGATCCTCGAGGCCTCGAAGGCCAAGACCGTGATCGTCAACAAGCGCTCGATGGCGGCGGGCTACGCCGGCCTCGACAACGAGCTCTTCTACATGGACAAGACGATGATGGTCTTTGGCGACGCGAAGAAGGTCGTCGAGGACATAGTGAAGGCGATCGAATAGCGCGGCGCCCCGGGTCGACCCTTCGGCGTTGCGCCGGCGCCTGTCACGAAGTGGTTTCAGCAAGCCAGCGCACGAGCCGGCGCGCCACCGCTTCCGGCTGCTCGAGGGTCGAGAGATGGCCGCAGCCAGGGACGATCTCGAGCTCGGCGCCGGCGATGCGCTCGGCCATCGCCCGGTGTTCGGCGACCGGCGTGACCAGGTCTTGCTCGCCGCATAGCAGGAGCGTCGGAATCTCATCGAGTCGCGCCAGGTCGTCGAACGAATCGGGCCGTGCCAGCATGGCGCGCTGCTGGCGGCGTTGCCCGTTCGCGCCGATGCTTCGGGCCATCGCTGCCATCAGCTCGACCAGCTCCGGGCGGCGCGCATGCTCCGGCAGCATCCAGCGTGATGGCAGCGCCGGGATCAGCGCCTCGATGCCGCCGTCGCGCACGGTCGCGATGTCGGCCAGGCGGATCGCGCGGCGCGCGTCGTTGTCGGCGCCCGCCAGCGTGTCGAGCAGCGCCAGGCGTTCGAGACGCTCGGCCGCGCGGCGCACGATCTCGAAGGCGACATAGCCGCCAAGAGACAGGCCGATCAGTGTGAAGCGCGGCGGCGTTCCGGCGAGCACGGTCTCGGCCATCCGGCGCATCGAGTCTTCCTCACGAAAGACGAAGACGCGGCAGTCGTAGCCGTCGCCCAGCGCCGCGAGCTGCGCCGCGTAGATCCGCTCGTCGCACAGGTGCGCGCAGAGGAGAGCGAGGCAGGGACGCGAGGTTGCCACGGCATGCTCAGAACATCAGCCGAGGCAGCCAGAGGCTCAGGATCGGCACGTAGGTGATGATCAGGAGGAACAGCAGCAGCACCAGCGTCCAGGGCAGCGCCGCGCGCACGACCTTGCCAATCGACATGCCCGTGATGCCCGCCGTGACGAACAGGTTGAGCCCGACCGGCGGCGTGATCATGCCGATCTCGAGGTTGACGACCATGACGATGCCCAGGTGAACCGGGTCGATGCCGAGGCGCGTGGCGATCGGAAAGAGGATCGGCGCCATGATCAGGATGATGCCGGTCGGCTCCATGAACATGCCGGCGATGAGCAGCAGCACGTTGACGACGATCAGGAACTGCCAGGGCGACATGCCCCAGCCGACGATGACCTCGGCCACCGTCTGCGGAATGCGCTCGGTGGTCAGCACGTGCGCGAACAGCAGCGCGTTGGCAACGATGAACATCAGCATCACCGTCACCTTGCCCGAATCGACCAGCACCTTCGGCACGTCCTTCAAGCCGATGTCGCGGTAGACGAAGATGGCGATGAGGAAGGCGTAGACCGCCGCCACCGCAGCTGCTTCGGTGGGCGTGAAGATGCCGCCATAGATGCCGCCGAGGATGATGACGATGAGCATCAGGCCCCAGAGCGAGTCGCGCCCGGAGGTGAGGACGTCGCGCAGCGCGGCGCGCGGTTGCTGGGGCAGCTTGAGGGCACGGGCCCGGAAGTAGATCGCCACCATCAGCATCAGCCCGAGCACGATGCCGGGGACCACGCCGGCCATGAACAGCTTGCCCACCGAGGTTTCGGTGGCGGCGCCGTAGACGACCATGACGATCGAGGGCGGAATCAGGATGCCAAGCGTGCCGGCGTTGCAGATCACGCCGGCGGCGAAGTTCTGCGGGTAGCCGGCCTTGACCATGCCGGCGATGACGATCGAGCCCACTGCGACCACCGTCGCCGGCGACGAGCCCGAGACGGCGGCGAACAGCATGCAGGCGAGCACCGAGGCCATCGCCAGGCCGCCGTGGAAGTGGCCGATGCAGGCATTGGCGAAACGGATCATCCGCTTGGCGACGCCACCGGTGGTCATGAAGGTGCCGCC
>JBDTIO010000040.1:0-10157 GCA_039936375.1 Caldimonas sp.
GCGATCGCCCGCTGATAGGCCTCGCGGGCCTTGGCGAACTCGCCCTGCTGGCGATAGGTCACGCCGAGCTGGTTGAGATAGACCGGCTGTGCCGGGCTGAGCCTGATCGCGGCCTGGAACTCGGTCACCGCTTCCGGAAGCTTGCCGGCCTGCCGGTAGATCACGCCGAGGTTGGCATGCGGCCCGGCCAGCTCGGGACTGCTCTGCGTCAGGGTGCGAAAGCCGCGCTCGGCCTCGTCGGTGCGGCCGCTGCGCAAGGCGCTGCTGGCGATGTCGAAAGCACGCTGCGCATCGGGATTGACGGGCGTCGAGAAGGCCGCGGCGCCGGTGCGCGGCGCCGGCGGCGACGCGGTGCTCGAGCTCGGCGTGATCGCGTTGCGGATCGCGCTCATCGGCTCCGACACCGACGCGCAACCGGCGGCGCTGGCTGCCAGTGTCAATACGACCAGTCGGGCGACGCTAGCGGATCGCATCGACCACTCCTTCGCTGACTTCGGTCTTGCCGTAGCGGACGGGACGCAGTTCCTTCAAGGCATCGAAGCTGCTCTTGACCCACTTGTCGTAGACGCCGACCGCGGCACGATGCGCGTTGGCCTCGTGCAACTCGGTCGCCTTTTCCTCGAACGGGAAGGCCTGTTCCTCGAGCAGCACGTTGTACTGCTCGAGCTCGGCCTTCGACAGATTCTTCGGTCGTTCCGAGGCCATCAGCGCCTTGCCGAAATCGCGATAGACCATCGCGATGCGATAGGTCGCGGCGGTCGTCACGTCGGCGACGCCGTAGCTGGCGGCGACTTCGTAGGCCTTCAGCGATTCTTCCATCTTCGTCTTCGTCAGCTTCAGCTGGCGTTGTAGCGGCTCGACCAGCTGGATGCTGCGGTAAGAAGCCGCCACCGGCTCGGCCATCGCCAGCGCCGCGGTGGCGCCGAGGTAGCGGGTGCGGTCGGTGCGCGCCGCGGCGCCGGCCTGATCGGCGACGAAGATGTCATGCATCAGCGCCGTTTCGCGCGTCGCGTTGCCGTCTTCCTCGGCCATCTTGGCGAGGCGATAGCGGGCTTCGATGGCGGGCTCGAGCGGCTGCGGGTTCTGCGCGATGTAGCGCTCGTAGGCCTTCGCCGCGGGCGCCCGCGAGCCGGCCTTCTCGTAGTACTCGGCGGCCTGCCAGAGAAAGTCGCGGGCGACTTTCGGATCCTTGTTGGCCGCCGAAAGACGCTCGAACTCGCCCGCTGCGCCGGCCCAGTTCCTCTTCTCGATGTAGGCCACGGCGAGCTTCTTGCTCACCTCGCCCTGCAACGGGTTGGTCGGAAAGCGCTGGCGGAAGTCTTCGAGGGTCTTGATCGCGCCGTCCCAGTCCTTCAGCGAAATGAGCGAGGCCGCGGCGTCGTACTGCGCCGTCGCGCGCACCGCCGAGTGCGGCGCGACCGAGCCGACGCGAGCGAAGCTCGCCGCCGCCTCCTTGGTCTGGCCGGTGGCGCGGGCCTGTTCGGCCTGCTTGTAGATGGCGGCCGCCTGGCGCTCGACGAGGTCGGCGCGCGCTGGATCCTTTTCGGGCGTCAGCTTGATCGCTTCGCCGAACGATTTTTCGGCAATGTCGAACGCCTTGCCGTCGAACGCCGTATAGGCCAGCACGGTCCAGGCGACACGGCGCTGCGCTTCGGGCGCCGGCGGCTTCAGCTCGACGACGCGCTGCGCGACCGTTCCGGCCTGCTCGTTGTCCTTCAGGGCGTAGAGCTTCTCGGCGGCGTCGGTCAGGACCGGCCCATCGCGCACGTCGCCGGGGAAAGCGTCGGCGAAGCGCAGGGCGCTGGCTACACTGGCGCGGCGCAGCGCCGGTTGGGCCGGCGCGGCGGCCGCCTTCAACTGCGCCGCGTAGCAGAGCAGGGCGCCGTAGCCGGCGTCGGCGCTCTTGGCGTGCTTGGGATACGAGTACGCCGTCTTCTCGTACTCGACGCCGGCCTCGGCGAATTTGCCGTCTTCGAAGAGCAGGTCGGCGAGCAGGAAGTTGCCTTGCGGGGCCGATGCGTCGTTCGGGAACGAAGCCAGCAATTCGCGGTACCAGTGCACCGCCTCCTGGTAGTTGGCGGTGGTTTTGGTTTGTTGCGCGTTGGCGTGATAGAAGCGCGCCAGCTCGGCCAGGCGGGTCTTGACCAGCGGTTGGGCTTTTTCCCAGGCGTCGGGGCTGGCGGTGCGGAACTCGCTTTGCCGGCCGTAGTGGGCCACGTATTCCTTCTTCGCTTCGAGCGCGAGATGGGCGAAGCCGGTCTTCTCGTAGATCTCGATCACGCGCGCCTGCATCACCGGCGCCTGCGCGCTCAGCGGGTTGCGCCGGGCGAACAGGTTGAAAGTATCGGTCGCGTCCTTCGGCCGCTCCTGCTTCATGTACAGATCGCCGAGTTGCTCGTAGACGCGGAATTCGTAGGTCTTCCTCGCCGGCGAATCGATGTAGGCCTGGATCGACTCGGCGCCCTGCAGGTTGGCCAGGCTGATGCTGGCGACGCGGAAGGTGTCTTCGACGAGCTCGCGGTCGGCGCGGCTCAGGCCCTGGACCCCTTCGAGGCTGTCGCCGTCGCCGGCGCGGCCGGCCACCTTGAGGTCGAGCACGCCGAAGAAGGAACGAAGCCCCTCGTCGAGCTTGCCTTGCTTGTAGAGAGACCAGCCTTGCATGTAGAGCGCGCGGTCCTGGAACGGGCTGCTCTCGCCGGCCTTGAGCACGGTCGAATACGCGGCTTCGGCGCCGGCATAGTTTTTCGCGGTGAAGAGCAGCTCGCCGCGGCGGAACTGCGCTTCGTTGGCATAGCGCGTGTTCGGGTAGTCCTTGACCAGCTTGTCGAGCGTCTTCAGGGCGGTCTCAAGGTCGCCGCTCTGCTCGTAGGCGCGCGCCATCTGGTAGTAGACGCGATCGTTGGTCGGGTCGGCCGGATAGGTCTTCAGGTAGTCCTGGTAGCGGGCGATCGCGGCCTTGTAGTCGGGGGCCGCGGCGGCCTTGCTGTCGGCGCTCTGCGTGTCGGCGCTGTCCATCTCGAGATCACCGATTCGCCGCATCGCTTCGGAGCGTTGCGGCGCGGCCGGTGCGATATCGAGGAACTTGCGATAGGCGGCGATCGCCTTCGTCTCGTCGGCGGCGGCCAGGGTGCTGTCCTTGTCGACGTTGACCTGGCGCTTGGCGAGCGTCTTCAAGGTCGGCTCGTTGTCCGGCGTGCCGCCGCCGCGCCAGAGCGAGCAGGCGCAGAGCAGGCTCGCCGCGAGCAGCGCCAGGCTAAGGCTTGGCTTGGGCAGCATCGGCTGCATCCTTCTTGCCATAGGCGCGGTCGTAGAGCTGCGCCAGGGCGAAGCGGGCTTGCGTCGTGTAGCCGGCGATGCGCTCCTGCTGGCTGCTGAGCTCGGCGATGGCGATGTCCTGCGCCTCGGTTCTCTGCTCCTTGCCGAGACCGGCGACACGCGGAATCATCACCTGGAGCAGTGGGCTGATGGCGGCGATTCGCTGCGCGAACCGGTCGAAGCGCACCGGCTCGTCCTTCTGCGCCTGAGCCAGCGCGGCGACGCGCCGCTGCGCGTCGACGAGCGCGGCGTCGATGTCCTGCAGCTCCTTCTTTTCCTTCCAGATGCGATCGATCCCGTCCTGGGCGAGCTGCCAGCTCATGACGCCGGAGACCAGGCGCACCCGGTCGCGGGTCTTCACGATTTCCGGGTCGGCATTGGGATCGTCGGCGATCCTGTGGATCTCCTTCAGTCGGCCCAGCAGCTCGAGCTGCTGGGCATCGGCGAAGGCGACGCCGTCGCCGGCGGCCTCACCCTGGCTGATTTCCGCGGCGACGCCTTCGCGTCGCTGCACCAATGCATCGAGGCCGGTCTTCTGCTGGCGCTCCAGCACCATCGGCAGTCGATCGGCGAAGGCCTTGCGGCGTGTCGCCAGCATGTCGTTGAAGGCGACCAGCTTGTCACGCCACTCGTCGAGGTTTCGCTGCAGGAAGCGCAGGTCGCGATAGTTCTTCAGCGACTCCTGGAACTCGTGCTGGGCCAGCACCTGGGCCAGGTGGCGCGCATGCGGCATGTTGGGCAGGGCGCTGATGTTCCAGAACCAGCCCATCTCTTCGCCGGGGTTCTGGTCGACGAGTTGCTCGATGAGGTTGCCAGAGCGGATCGCCTTGATCGAATCCTGCAAGTCGGCGCTCTCGCGCTCGAAGGCGGAGATCGCGCCTTCGTAGCGCTCCAGCGCCTGGCCGTAGGCGCCGAGCTCGGCGTAGGCGTAGGGCACCGCGATCTGCGCCTCGAGCACCGCGGTGTCGCCGTTGTCGCGTTGCGCCAGCTCGGTCCACGGCACCAGTGCCAGCTTGGGATCCTTCAGCGCATCGGCGGCCCAGCCGAAGCCGAGCAAGGCCTTGCTCGACTGCAGGCCTTGCAGGCGGACCCGTTCGAGATAGACGCGCGCATCTTGCGGCCGATTCTCCGTCAGCGCCGAAAAACCGAGGGCGACGTTGGCACGGTCGCGCAGGCTGCGGAACTCCTCGTTCGGCGCCGATTCCTTGCCGACCGCTTCGAGCATCTCGGTGCCGCGCTTGCTCTCGCCGGATTTGAGCAGGGCGATGCCGAGGTTGTAGCGAACGTAGCGCGAGCCGATCGTCCGACCGAACCACGACTTGTCGGTCAGCGGCTTCAGCGCGCCGGCGGCGCCGGCATAGTCGGCGCGGGCCATCAGCAGGTTGGCGAGTAGCAGGCCGTATTCCTCTTGCAGGTCGGGCGGAAGGTGGTTCTCGACGTGCGCGATCGCCTCTTCGGCCTCAGGCAGATAGCCGCGCTGATAGCGGATCTTCGCAAGATAGAACCAGGCTCGATCGCGAACCGCGGGCGAGGCCCCTCGCTGGATCAGCTGGGTGAAGATCTCACCGGCTTCCTTCGTCAGGCCGTAGGAGGCGAGCATGCCGCCGCGCAATACTTCGGCCTCGTCGGAATGATGCTCGACGCGATTGAAATGCTGCGACGCCATGAGCGTCGTCAGCGACGTGAAGTAGCGATCGCTGAAGAAATAGAAGAGTGCGTCGCCGTAGTGCGGGTCGCGTATTTCGTGCGTCGGCTGGTCAGGCTTGTCGCCGCAAAAGAGGCCGAAGGTGCAGGCCGCGGACGCGCTGGCGCTCGCCGTGGCAAGGGTGCATGCCGCGGCCATCGCGAGAGCAAATCGCGGCCCGAGGCGAACCTTGAAAAGACGCCGCATCGCAGTTCACTGCCAGAGCTTGACGTCGAACTCGGGCTGCAGTTTGCCGGTCGAATCCTGGATGCGCAGCTCGATGTACTTCGCTTCGGTGGTCTTCTCGAACTTGACCGTCGCGCCGCGCCGATAGTCTCGCTCGTGCGGGCCTTTGCCGGTGAAGAATGCCGTCAGCTCATGCTCGCCGGTGCGCAGATTGCCAAGATAGACGCGCTGTACGCCGCCGCGGTGCAGGGACTCGACCTCGAGCGCGGTGTACAGGTAGTTGGCGACGATCTTGTCATCGAGCTTGACCTGAACCGAGTCGAGCTCGAAGGTCTTGCCGACGTCCATCGAGACGAACAGGGCGACTTGCGTGTTTGCCGGAAAGAGGAGCTCTTCCTCGAGCACGAGCAGGTCGCGGTTGAGCTTGATGACGTCGCTCTTGACATCCTGGACGCGACCGTCGAGGGTGCCGGCGACCGGGGCCACGAGCGGCGCCGCGCTGGCGGCATCGGCCGGGGCGCTGGCGGCGTTGGCCGCGCTCGGCGTGCCGGCCGGCACCGGGGCGCCGGCCACGGGCATCGCGAAGGCCGGCATGGCCACGGTCGGCGGCGAGACTGCCGGCAGCGACACTGCCGGCATCGACACCGCGGGCACCGTCATCTTCGGCACGCTCGCCGCAGCTGCCGGTGGGGCCGCGGCCGAGGAAGCCGCCTCGGCGCTCCATGCGGCCGGCGAGGTGGCGCCGACAAGGATGGCGCCGAACAGCATGCAGCAACGTTTGAACATGAACCGTCTCAGTAGGTGGCCGACACGAACAGCTGCACGACGCTGGCGTTGTAGCCGTAGAGGTTGCCGGTGCGCACGTCGGTGAAATCCTTGAACTTGAAGCGCGTGTACTCGTAGGTGGCGTTGAGCTTGACGTCGTAGCGGCCGGGCACCTTGCGCACCGTGTAGGAAAGCTTGGCACCGAGGCCTTCGTCGTTGAAATCGCTGAGCTGGCGATTGCGCGAGACGTAGGTCGTTTCGGTCGGCGCGTTGTCGAAATAGAAGAGCGCCTTCGATTGGGTGTAGTAGCGGCCGAAGAAATCAGCCAGCCACGATTGGCCGATGTACTGGCTGTAGCCGAGTTCCGCGGTGTGCGACCTGATGGCCCACGTATCGCGGTAATACCGGTACTCGGCATGCATGGCATTGCGCCAGCCGAGGTCGCCGACGAGGCGGAATTTCAGCGCCCGAGCCGAGCGCGTGCGTGGATTGCGTTCCGGTACGAAGGCGCCGAAAACGCGCGCATCGCGATACGGGCTGCCGAGATAGCCGTCGTCGGACAAAGCCTCGCCGTTGACGCTGAGCAGCCAGCGTGGTGTCAGGATCTGCGTCGCGCCGAGCCGGTATTGCCAGTGCGTGGCCTGGTCGCGAAACTCCGGCGAGTTGTGCTTGAGGACGGTGTCGGAGCCGCGCGTGAAGCCGAGCGCCACGTTCGTCATGCCGCCGAAGACCTCTTGCGTCACGTCGATGCTGCCGGTGTTGGCGACGTAGTCGGGCTCGTGGCTGGTCAGGCCGGAGAGCGTGATCTGGGCGTCGCGGTAGACATAGTCGGCGCTCAGCCCGTACTCGGTGCGCACCTCGTGGTATTTGCTGGCCGTGGTGACGACGTCGATCGACGCGTTGCTCACCGAGTCGACGTAGTAGGTACCGGCGATCGAGACCTTGTCGAAGAGGCTCTTTCTCACCAGCAGCGCCGGGCCGATGGCGTTGACGCCGCCGCCGCTGTAGGAATGGATCAGGGCCTCGGCCTGGTCGGCCGGCAGAGTGACGGCGCGCGCCAGGTGAGGGGTCAGCAAGCCGGCGAGCAGCGAGCCGAACAGCGCCAGCAGGCGCCGCCAGAGGCCGATCGCCGCCCTAGTTGCAGCCACAGCCGCCTCCCTGCACGCCGGTAGCGCCGCGCGAGCCTTCGCGCACGTCGCGGGTGTGCTCGAGATGCTTGTCCGACAGGGCGTCGCGCGACAGGCTCATGATCGGATCGGCGAGACGCCCGCGCTCGTAAGGTTTGACCCAGGGCTCGATCTTCGGAAAGGACGGCACGGCGCAGCCGCCGAGAGCAAAGGCGCCGGCGACGGTGGCGACGACGAGCGATGCTCGAAGCCCGTGGCTCATTTCAGAAGCTCCCGGATCTGCTTTTCGTAGCTGTCTTCGTAGCCGGTGAGATAGCCGCGATGGACATAGCGGACCTTGCCGTCGCGGTCGATGATCACGGTCGACGGCATGGTGCTCAGGTCATAGAGCTTGCTGACGAGCTTGTCGCTGTCGAGGAGTACCGGGAACGTCACGCCGAGCTTGCCGGCAACCTCGGCGGCCTTCTGCTGATCGTCGTCGACGTTGACGCCGAGCAGCACGAATCCGGCGGCGTGATATTTCTCGTACAGCCGATTGAGTTGCGGCATTTCCTGGCGGCATGGGCCGCACCAGGTGGCCCAGAAATTCACCATCACGACCCGGCCGCGCTGCTCCTGCAGACGCATGTTCGGGCCGTTCATGGTGCGCAGGGTGAAGTCCGGCGCGGCGGATAGCGGCGCGATGGCCGGCACCGCGTAGGGGGCGGCGAAGGCGAGGGCGATCACGGCCGCATAACGCGCGGCGCGGACAAATGCGGATTGCAGGGTCGTGCGCATGGAGGCTCGTCGATCAGAAGAAGGCCGTCAGGCCGAGGGTGAGCTCGGGGTTCTGGGTGCTTTGCCGCTTGCCCAGGAGGTCGAGCGCGAAGACGTGGTCGCGAACGTCGATCTGCAGTGCTGCGTGGTCGGTCAGGAAGAGCCGGTAGCCGGCGCCGAAATTGAACGTCGGGCGCCGCTGCACGTCGAGCTTGGTGCTGCCGACGCCGGCGATCACGTAGAACTGCGAGGCGAAGGCGTGGGCCCCGCCGATGAAGATCTCGCCTGGCAGGATGTTGTAACCGACCGACAGGTTGTAGTAGCTGAGCGTTTCCTTCTCTTGCGGGAAGATGCCGCCCGGCAGGATCTGCCGGAAGTTGGCGTCGCTCACCTTGGTCGCCGCGTAGACGCCTTCGACGAAGAAGTCTTCGGTGATGTGATAGCCGAGCCGCACGCCACCGACCCCGCTCGAGCCGAAATTCTGCGTCGAGTAGGTGCCGCCGAAGAGGCCGATTTCGAAGTCGCTGGTCGGAAATCTCGGCATGTGGATGCCGCGCCGATCGACTTGCGGAACGACGACCTGGTCGCTGGGCGGCGGCGGCGGATCGGCGGCCTGGACGGCGAAGCCGATTGTCGCCGTCGTGACGGCCAGGAGCGCGGTGCGAAGTGTTTTTGTATTCATTGAGAGCTCGTGACCTGTGCTTTTCGGCATCTAGAAGAAGAAAGAAACCCCGCCGGTCCAGGCGCGGTATTCCGTCGTCTTCGCATCGTTCACGAAAACCGTATAAAGCGAATAGTCGGCGCGCAACACGAAACGCTCGGTGAGGTAATAGCGCACGCCAACGACCACGTTGGCGAGCTTGGCGCTGGTCGTTGTCGCCGTGACGAGGCTGAGATTGGGAAAGTTGCTGAACTTGCCGACGCCGACGCCGAAGAACGGCGAGAAGCGCCGATCGGACCACGGCTCGGTCATCACGTTGACGTGCCAGAGGTCGGTGCCCGAAAAGACGCCCTGCACCTGGCCCAGCGTTCCTTCGAGGCTGAGCGTCTCGGACAGCCGTACGCTGCTGTAGACCTTCAGCATCGGCTCGCCCTTGAAGTGGCCCCAGGCGGCGCCGAGCTGCACCCGGCGACTGAGGAAGTCGTCGAGCAGGACGTCGCGAAAGGTCTTGCTAGCGCCACCGGCCGTCAGGGTCGTTTCCAGTTGCTGGCGCATGACCCAGCCGACCTTGCCGCCTTCGGTGCGAACGCGAAACCAGTCGGTGTGGCGCAGTTCGACTTCGACCCAGTCGTTGCGCTGCGCGACGAAGAAGATCGGGTAGCCGCGCCCGGGCCCGGTGCGCAGCTCAATGAACGGGTCGGCGATCTGCAGCACCTCGTTGCCGTGAGCCAGGAGCCTGGCCGGCGGTGTCGGCGCCGGCGCCAGCGCGGGAGCGGCCTGGGCAACCGGGGCCGAAGCCGGCGTCGCCGCGGGCCGGGCCGCGGCAGCAGCGTCTGCTGCGACGGGGCCGGAGGCTGCAGCGGCGGGAGAAGGTGTGGCGGGTTCCGGGTCGGCTGCCCAGACGCTGCAGAAGCACAGCGCGCTGGCGATCAGCACCGCGGCCCTTTGGCAGGCGCGGCGCTTCATTGGATATTGCACTTGCCGTTCTGGGGGTCGGATGACGTGAACATCGAAAAGGTGGCGGCACTGAACTCGTCCTGCCCGTCGGGCGCGGGATGGTTGATCCAGTACTGGATGATCTGCACGTTCTGATCGGACGCGTCCAGGAAGACTTGGCCACCGCCGTGCAGCAGGCCGCGCAGGAGCGGTTTGTTGATGAGGCGGCTCTGTGTCGGGACGCCGATGAGGACCTGGCCTTCAGCCGAGATGAAATTCTTGTAGATGTCGCTGGCACGAATCAGGTCCGGCGTATTCGCGGGATTGGTGACGTCGAGCGTCTGCGCCGTCGGTACGAGGCGAAGGGCCCCGCCGGTACCGGTCAGGGCGGCATGGCAACCCGCGCCGGCGCAGGTGTTGGTGGAAGCCGAGCCGATGATCGGCAGCTGTGCGATGAAGATCGGATTGACGCACCTCTCGAAGTACGCGAAGGCCAGGGTCTTACCGCCGACGATCGGCGTGTTGGTGACCGAGCCGGGGTTGTCCAAGGGGTTGCCGGAACTGCCGCCGCAACTCGCAAGGAGAGTTGCGGCGGCGGCCGCGATGATGCTGCGACTGGCCGGGCCTGCGCAGGCGTGGACGAGATCTAGAACGCGGCTTTTCTCGAAAGTCATGCTGTTCAACAACCCCCGGCGATCCAATTCGCGATGGTGTTGTAGTCTGCACT
>JBDTIO010000041.1:0-5917 GCA_039936375.1 Caldimonas sp.
GCGTGCGTTTGTGGGCCTGAGAAGCAAACGCTCGAACGACCTGCGCAACCGGCTGGTATTCATGGAACGCCCGCGTGCGACCCGAGGCGGCTGCCTCTAGGCCGAGTTCGCTAGACTTTGTCTGCTCACTTCAGCGGCAGGACACCACGATGAGCATTCGCGTCGGCATTGTCGGAATCAGCGGTTTTGGCGGTGGCGAGGCGATGCGCCTGATCGCGAGCCACCCGTCTTTCGAGCTGGTCTTCGTCGCGGGCGAGGGCAGTGCCGGCAGCCGACTGGTAGACCACTTCCCGGGTGTGCCGAGCAAGTTGGCCGAGCTGGTGATCGAGAAGTGGGACCCTTCTACCCTGCCGAAGCTCGACGTGCTGTTCGCGTCGCTGCCCACCGGCGCCTCGGCCGAGGCGCTGGCGCGCGTCCCCAAGGACGTGAAGATCGTCGACATCGGCGGCGACCACCGCTACGTCGAGGGCTGGGCGTACGGTCTGGCCGACGTCTGGCCAGCGCAGATCGCGGGTCAGACCCGCGTTGCCAACCCCGGCTGCTTCCCCGCGGCCACGCTGAACGCGCTGGCGCCGCTGCTGGCCAACAAGCTGATCGGGCCCGGCAACATCGTTATCGACGCTAAGACCGGTATCTCCGGTGCCGGCCGGGGCGGTGCCGACAGCAAGTTTGGCTACGCCGAAAGCAACGAGAACCTGGTGCCCTACGGCCTGCTCACGCATGTCCATATGCCCGAGATGGCCAAGACCATCGAGCGGCTGAGCGGCGGCAGTGCGGACGGGCTGGTGTTCGCGCCGCATCTGGTGCCGATGACCCGCGGCGTGCTCGCCACCATGTATTGCCGCGGCCACGCCACCACCGAACAATGCTTGGACGCGGCCCGGAGTTTCTACGCCGGGCGGGCGTTCGTCCGCGTGACCGATAAGCCGCCGCAGACGAAATGGGCCACCGGCTCGAACCTCTCGTTCGTCAGCTATGCGGCGGATCCAGAGCGCAACCTGGTGATCGCGATGGGCGTGGTCGACAACCTCGGCAAAGGGGCGGCTGGCCAAGCGGTGCAGAACGCGAACCTGATCTGCGGCCTGCCGGAAATCGCGGGGCTGGACGGCGTACCTCTTTGGCCGTGAGATGTCTTGCGAGTCCGTGTTGTAGTACGTCGTTCAATTGTCCGTTCGCCACGTGTGCCGCAGGATGGGCATCAGCGAGGCGACGTTCTATGTCTGAAAGAAGAAGTACAGAGGCATGAGGCCGTCGAGCCGCGTCGATTGCGCCAGCTCGAGGAGGAAAACCGAAGGCTCAAACAGATCGTCGCCGACCCGAGCCTGGGGGAGGTCCGCAACGGAGCGCCATGTCCGCTTTCTGTGTCTCCACGGGGCATAGGCGAGCGGCTGCTCAGGGTCGCTATGCAAAGCTTTGCATAGCGACCCCTATGCATAGATCTCAACTAGGGAGAGTTGGCCAGTTGACAAGGAGCTCGCCACGAGGGAGCGAAGCGCCGCGGTCGCGCTGAATGCTATGCATAGTTTCGACGTGCGGGGCATCGCGCCGATGCGGGCCGGATGCTGCCAAGGAGCCAAGGACGGTCACAGCCCCTCAGTCGAATCATCGCGAATCGGGGATGTGCGCGGCCGCGCCGCGTCGATGCTAGAGACTTGCAGGCCGGAGATCAGCGACCGGAGCGCGGCCCGCGCCTATTCACCCGCCTTCGCCGCCTGATCATGGAGGTGAAAGATCCTCCAGGTCGACAGGGTCGTGTTGCCAAAACTATGCGTAGAACTTGCGTCTCGTCCCCCTTGCGATGCCGCGCCAGGCCTACCTCAACGCCACGGCCACGTGATGAACTATTCCTAGTTGAGATCTATGCATAGGGGTCGAGACTAGCCACTCAGTGCTGCTGTTTTCCGTCGGCGAAGCAGTCGTCGGACCTGTGTCGGGATCACGCCAGCCACAGAATGCGCCTCGAGATTCACGTTCAGGCGTTCGCGAATCGCGTGGAAGATGGCCGCCAGGTTGTCCATGCTGGGGTTGCCGGCGGACGACAACATACGGTGCAGGCTCTTGCTGGGCTTGGCAGTCAAGCTGGCCAGTTGCTCAAAGCCGATCGTCGCGTTAATCAGGTCTCGCAGGATAAGGCGCGCCGTTTCGGGCTCTCCGTTGAGAAACAACGTAGCAGCTTCGTCGAGCAGCGCCTGCGCGAATGCAGGCTCGCGCTCGACCCGCTCGACCACGGTTTGCTTGAAATCACGCGTCAGTGCCATGAGACTCACCTTTTTCTGTTGCTCGCGCCAGGCTTTACAACCCTGGCTTTCTTGCGCGCTTTGTACTCGGCCAGCAGGGCCCTGGCCTGATCGATGTCGCGCTGCTGGCCACGCTTGATGCCGCCACCGAAGAGCACGATCAATGATTCGCCGTCCTTGGCCAAGTAGATGCGGTAACCCGGTCCCCAATCGATGACGTACTCGCCCATGCCATCGAACCACTTGATGTTGGATGTGTTGCCCAACTCCATGCGCAGCTTCGCTGTCGTCACCTTTGCTGCGGCTCGCGCATCAAGCGCGTCGAACCACCTCTTGTAGGGATTCGATCCATCTTCGCGAAGGTACTCTTCGACGCGGATTGCCATGGTAAATGGTAACGTATGTGTTACTCATTGTCCAGCACCTGTCCCCGCGTCAATTCGAGGTTCAAGGGCCGAGCCGACACGACGACCGCCGCAGCCGGCACGCCGGAACGGGTAGAACGTGGCGTCGCGCCGAATAGCCTGTACGGGCTCACGACATTGCGAATGTCGCCTTCTCGGCGGTCCATCTCGGCAGGCCGATGCCCGGCATGGGTCGACTCCGGGCCGTCGGCGCGGCGAGCAGCCGACAGTGAGGCAAGGCATCGCGTCGCAGTTGCTGCGGGCAGGGGCTGCTCGATAGCGCGCTGGCTCGGTAACGACAGGGTGCGTGTCGTCGTTGCATGACTGCGGGTGAGGTGGTGTAGGCCCGAGGCCCCGGGGGCGCGTCCCCACGGTGCGGGGTCGGGCTGTCGCGCTGCGCTGCGATCGCTCCGGCCAGCCAGATCGTCACCCCGGTCACCCGCCACGCCAGATGCCGGGCCGCTGGTGTCTGTACTTCGCTGTCCGTCGCTCTGACAGCCGCCGATCGCTGACTATGCTTCCGGCCATCTGCTGTCGTTCGAAGGCGCGGCGTGGATGACTCAGACTGGCTACCGACGTTCAGGTTCGGCTGCCGAATGACAGCTGTTGCATAGAGCGGACGTTGACCGTTCTTCAGAATTCATGCATGACCGTCAATCGGCCTTCATCGAGGACAGCCAACGTCTGGACTCGCGGGCCGTGAGCTGCAGGTCTCGACTGCGGAAATTGACCCTTATCATGCGAGACATGATCGCGGAGCATTGCCCAAATTGGGGGAACCTATCATGGCCACATTGACGACCGCAGTAGTAGTCGCATCGGCGGGTGATCTGAGCATGACGCCCGGCGTGCCCATCTCCTTCAGCGTCACCTGGGGCTCGAACATTAGCCCTTTCCGCTGGAGCCGCGTCTGGGCCGCAATCGAATCGGCGGGCGACGGCGACACCGCACAGAGCGTCACCATCGAATCGGAAGGCTCGACGTGGAACCTCTCGAGCCCAGCCTCGACGGCGAATCAGGTGACTCTGCGCGGGGAGGGGCAGTCGGGCGCTCCGGTGGTGGCGCGGATCCAGGTACTTTCTTCGCAAGTGGACACCTTCTAGGAGGCCGCCATGCACGTCCAGGTCCTGTTCGACACCAAGGGCAAGGTACACGCCCTGTTCCGCGCCTCACGGGAAGTCGACGCGCCCCGGCTGGAGTTCCTGCCAGCTCGCGGACAGCGCGTAGCCTTGCTCGAGGTGCCCGCTGAACTGGCAGAGCTCGATCCCCGCGAGCTCCACGTCGCCGTCGCGGTCAAAGTGCTGAAGGCGGGGACGCGGTTGGTGAGGCGCAAGCGGTGAAGGGCGCCCTCATGTCTTGACACCTGCGGTCATTGGGCAGCCGAACCTGAACACCGCACCCACTCATCGGCGCATCTGCGGTGATCGGCCGCTTGTGGCCGGGATGTGAACACGCGGCTGCGCCAGAAAGCTGACCTCAGCCGTACTGCTTTGTCGTTCGAACGACCGCAATGAAGGGGGTGGGTAGCCGGCTGCTCCCGGCCCACTTCCGGACGATGGCCACGGGCGGCTTTCCGGCGTCACACTGGCCGTTCTCCCGACAAACCCGCCTTCTTCACCGCGCAGGGCGGCGCGGCCGGCTTCGCCGCTCGCGGGGGCCCGAGCCGCAGTGTGTTCGCTGCAGTCGAACGCCTCCACCGTGTCGCTCCAGACCTGAACGCGGATGGGCCTGCTCTGACCAGTCAGCGGGATGTGCAGTGTTGACATGCCGGGTGCGTCCACGAGCAAGTGGGTTGCTGTGAGCTGCGGCTGGATCAGAACCATTCGAGGAAGCTCTCGTTGGGTCACGAATCTGCCTTCGGCATCGACGAGCATGAACGCGCGATCGAAAGCTGTGGGCGCCGGTCTGAATTTGTCTTCTTTCAGTCGGTTTGAACGTGCGTGTTCTTGCTGAGCCGTGTTCTTCGGATCACGGTCTCTGACGGTCTTCTTCAGCTCCCGCTTGGCGTCTTCTTCAGACTCGGTTCTGACGCGCGTTCGGTCGAGGTGGTCGTCGCGCTCGGCCGGCTCGTCGGGGAGCGGCGATGGCCAAGGCGGGACAGCGCAAGTGCATGTCGTGCGGGGAGTTTTTCATCCCCGACCATCGCAGCGGTGAGCGTCAGAGGTATTGCGGTGCCGCCGAGTGCCGGCGCGCGAGCAAGGCCGCCAGCCAAGCCACCTGGCTGGCCCAGCCGGGTAACTGCGACTACTTCAGCGGCCCGGTGCACGTCGCTCGGGTGCAGTCGTGGCGCGCCGCGCATCCGGGCTACAGCCGCGGCAAGACTCGATCGTCGCGGGCGTTACAAGATCTCTTCATGACGCAAGTGCCTGATGGAGTTGAGGAATGTGCCAAACGTGTTGATCTCCCCGAGGCCCTTGCGGTCCCGGCGTTACAAGATCTCTTGAACACCGAATCGCCTTTGCTGGCGGGCCTCATCGTCCATCTGTTCCAGCCAGCGCTACAAAATGACATGGCCAGCACCACCCAGCGCCTCGTACAACTTGGGCGCGACTTGTTCAACGGGGGACGTGGTGAAGGCAGTCAAGCAGGTAATTCGGCCCGAGCGACTGCGCCAGGTTCCCGAACAGTTCAGCTGGGTTGATCAGGCCCTCGTACAGCAGCACTTCATCGACCGCTGCGACGTACGCGCCGCCGCGCTGTACCTGTTCCTGATCACGGTGTCGGACGCCCAGGGCCTGAGCTACTACGGCACGTCGACGCTGGCTCGTCGCTTGCACTTGAGTGAGGAGGAGTTCACCGCGGCTCGCCAGCAGCTTATGGAGCTCGAGCTCATCGCCTATCAGGCCCCGCTGTACCAAGTGCTGGCGCTGCCGGGGACCGTGGCAGCGCCGCGGCCGGCGCCGCGTGCGCCAAGCGCGGCCGGCGGTGAGCCGGTGAGCCTGGCCACGCTGCTGCAGCAGGCGCAGCAGCGCCGTGGTTGACTACCAGACGTTCTGCCAGATTCGCGACCACCTGGTACGCCAGCAGCTCAGCGTGGCGCAGACCGCGCGTGCGCTGAACCTGGACACGCGCACGGTCGCTAAGTGGGCCGATGTCGAGCAGTTCCGCCCGCGCCAGGGCGTACAGCGCGCCAGCAAGCTCGACGCCTTCAAGGGCCAGATCGTGCGCTGGCTCGACGCCCACCCGTACAGCGCCCAGCAGATCTTCCAGCGGCTCGCCGAGGCCGGCTACGCCGGCGGCATCACCATCGTCAAGGACTACGTGCACCGCATCCGG
>JBDTIO010000042.1:0-2952 GCA_039936375.1 Caldimonas sp.
GCAAGGAAGTGATGGCCGTCGTCGAGTTGCAGGCGCGCTTCGACGAAGAGGCCAACATCAACTGGGCCGAGCGGCTCGAGGCGGTGGGCGCGCAGGTGGTCTACGGCGTGGTCGGCCTGAAGACGCATGCCAAGCTGCTGCTCGTGACGCGCCGCGAAGAAGGCCGCCTCAAGCGCTACGCTCATCTTTCGACCGGCAACTACAACCCGAAGACAGCGTTGCTTTACACCGACCTGGGTCACTTCACCGCCAATGCCGACTTGACGGCCGATGCCGACGCCGTGTTCCAGCAACTCGCCAGCCTCGGTCGCACGCGGCCGTTGCGGGCAATGCTGCAGGCGCCGTTCACGCTGCACAAGCAGATGCTGGCGCACGTCGGCAAGGTCGCCGAAGCAGCGGCCGCCGGGTTGCCGGCGCGCATCGTCGTCAAGATCAACGCGCTGACCGACGTGCCGCTGATCGATGCGCTCAATGCCGCAGCGCGCGCCGGCGCGGCGATCGACCTGATCGTGCGCGGCGCCTGCATGTTGCGACCGGGCATTGCCGGAGCCACCGATTCAATCCGGGTGCGGTCGATCGTCGGCCGCTTTCTCGAGCACTCGCGCGTGGCCTATTTCCGCTGGGGCGAGGGCGACGACGAAGAGGCCCTGTTCCTGTCGAGCGCCGACTGGATGGGCCGCAACATGTACGGTCGGATCGAGGTGGCGTGGCCGGTGCGCGATGCCAAGCTGCGGCAGCGGGTCATCGACGAATGTCTCGTCCCGTACCTGTACGACGGACTCGACGCGTGGAGTCTTGCCGCCGACGGCAGCTACAGCCCGGCGCCCGATCGGCAGGCGCTGGCCGGTGAGTCGGCACAGCAGGCGCTGATGCGGCGCTATTCGGGGCAAAAGCTGTTCGGCGGCGGCGGCAAGTAGGCTCGGATGGATCTCATTTTCTGGCGCCATGCGGAGGCGGTGCTCGACGGCGAGGGAGGCGACGATCTCGAACGCGTCCTGACGACGAAGGGCGAGCGCCAGGCCGAGCGCATGGCCGAGTGGCTGAACCGACGCCTCGCGCACTCGACGCGCATCTTCGCCAGCCCGGCGGTGCGCTGCCAGCAAACCGCCAAGGCACTGGGCCGAGAATTCCGGAGCAGCGACCTTCTCGCGCCGGGTGCCGGTGCTGAAGCCCTGCTGCGAGTCGCGCGCTGGCCCGACGCGAGCGAGCCCGTGCTCCTGATCGGGCACCAGCCGTCGCTGGGCCTTGCCGTGTCCCTCGCATTGACCGGCGTGGCGCAGGCGTGGCCGATCAAGAAGGCGGCGGTGTGGTGGCTGCGTCACCGGCCGCGCGACGGCGAGAGCGAGGTCATCCTGCAGGCCGTGCAATCGGCCGACTGTCTCTGACGCGCCCTCGGTCGGCGGCCCTCTCCTCAGATTAGGGTCAGGGTGGGCTGCAGCAGGCCCGTCTTCGACCAAGCCTCGATTTCTTCGCGAAGCAGGTGCAACGCGCGCGGGTGCGCCTCGGCCCAGGCCGATGTGAGGGAGATCACCGGCGGCTCGCCGTTCGCGCTCAAGGTCATGGCGCCAGGATCGACATCTTCGCGGGCGTGGCAGGCGATCACCGCCAGGCGAAGGCAAAGCAGGTACAGCGCGAAGGCATGCTCTGCCAGGCGCGGCTCGAGCTTGCGCAGACCGCCGCGCTGGCCGAGCACGAGGTCGCCGACGCGCCGGAGCTGGCTCTGCGAAAAGCCCGCCGCATCGACATGCGCGAGCACGTAGGCGCTGTGCCGGTGGTGATCGTGATGCGAGATCATCATGCCGATCTCGTGCAGCGCGGCGGCCCAGCGCACCTCGCGCCTCGCTTCACCGGGCGCCTTCGGCTGCACGCCGGAAAGCAGCGAGATCGCGACGCCGGCGACACGGGAAGCCTGCGCCGCGTCGACCATGAAGCGGCGCTGCAGCTCGCGCACCGATCCTTCGCGAACGTCCTCGCCGCCGGCCGCGACGAGCCGCCCGGCGGCGTCGCGTACGGCCAGGTCGAAGATGACGCCCTGACGCAAGGCGCCGCGTGCCGGGCGCAGGTCTTCGATGCCGAAATTGGCAGCCAGCGTGTAGAGGATCGACAGGCCGCCGCCGATGACGGCACGTCGATCGTCCTTCAGCCCGGCGACCGCGAGCCGGTCGACGCTGCCGGCTTCGAGGCAGCGTTCCATCAGCCAGCGTAGGCCGTCGGGTGTGACCCGGCCATCGCTCACGCCGCTCGCGGCCAGCACCTGCGAGACGGCGCCGACGGTGCCCGACGAGCCCAGCGCTTCGCGCCAATGCGTCGCCGCGAAAGGACCGAGCGCCTCCTCGAGCTCGGCCCCGGCCGCGACCTGCGCGTCGCGAAAGGCGCGCTCGCTGAACCGCCCGTCGGCGAAATATTTCATCGACAGGCTGACGCTGCCAACCTGGAACGATTCCGCACGTTCCGGTTGCAGGCCGCGGCCGAGGATCATCTCGGTCGACCGGCCGCCGATGTCGATGACGAGGCGCGGCACGTCGGAAGGCTGCAGGCGGGCGACGCCCGCGTAGATAAGACGCGCTTCCTCGCGCCCGGAGATGATCTCGATCGGCAGGCCGAGAACAGCCTGGGCGCGGGCCAGGAAGGCGTCGCGATTCTTGGCCTCGCGCAAGGTCTGCGTCGCCACCGCGCGCACTTGGTTCGGCAGAAAGCCTTCGAGCCGTCGCGCGAAGCGGCCGAGGCATTCGAGGCCACGCGCGGCGGCGTCATCGCCGAGGAAGCCCGCGGCATCGAGACCGGCGCCCAGGCGCACCGTTTCCTTAAGGTAGTCGATCCGGCGGTAGCGTTCGCCGGCGAGCTGACCGATCTCCAGGCGAAAGCTGTTCGAGCCCATGTCGATGGCCGCGAGCGGCCCGCTCCGGGGCGGCTCGCTCGCATCACGCGGCGACGCGGCGGTATCCATTCGCG